>WFMN01000120.1 GCA_015489095.1 Mariprofundaceae bacterium
CAGCTCTTCACCATCACCAACATGCCGATCCGGCGCTTCGGCAGCACGCTGCTGTCACAAGGCACCTTCGCGCAGTACATGCAGACCCTGCATGGCGCCTACCAGACCGCCAATCTGGAGACGGTGATGTGCCGCAACCTGCTCAGCATCGACTGGCAGGGGATGGTGTACGACTGCGATTTCAATCAGATGCTTGGTCTGCCGGCGGGAGTGGGCAACGGGCGCAACATCCATCTGTCGCAGGTCGATTGCGCCGCCCTTGAGGGGAGCCCGATCCGGGTGATGGACCACTGCTTCGGCTGCACCGCAGGCCAAGGGTCGAGCTGCGGCGGCGCGCTGGGCAATTGATCGCCCTCATCGCGCTGCTCGATGCGCAGCGCCGGGTACTGCTGCTCAAGCGGCCGCCGGAAGTCCACTGCGGCGGCTTCTGGTCGCTTCCCGGCGGCAAACAGCGGGAAGGCGAAACGCCGCTCGCCTGCGCGCGGCGCGAACTGCTGGAGGAGACCGGCATCTGCGGCCGCAACTGGCGGCAGTGCCACGAATGGCGCTACCGCTACCCCGACCGCACCCTCTATTTCACCCTGTTCCTAGCGGAGTGCGAGGACGACCCGCCGCTGTGCTCAGAATCCCCGTTTCGCTGGCAGCCCATCGCCACCCTGCGCGGCGAGGAGATGCCCCCCGCCAACCGCGAAATCCTGCCGCTCCAGCGCTGGCTGCAATAAGCCAAAGCAAACAGCTGTAGGAGCGGTCTCCGACCGCGAATCGCCCCCGACCGCGACCAGATTCGGGGAAAGGATTCCCCTCCTACAAGGATCCATCATGGGATGAGATGAATAGTGATATTACCGTTTCAACTGCATGAGCGATGAAAGCATCTGATCGGTGGTGGTGATGGTCTTCGAGTTGGCCTCGTAACCGCGCTGCACCACGATCAGCTTCACGAATTCGCCGGCCAGATCCACATTGGACTGCTCCAGACCGAATGGCGAGATCGACCCCATGCCACCGTTGCTCGGTTTCTCCATCACCGGCGAACCGGAGGCGATGGTCTCCTTCTGCAGGTTGTTGCCGACATGGGAGAGCACCTGCGCGTTGGGGAAGTTGGCCAGCGCCACCTGAAACAGCGGACGGCGCTGCCCGTTGGTGAAGACACCGTAGATCACCCCTGTGGAGTCGGTTTCCAGCTTGTCCAAAAAGCCGGAGGTGAAGCCGTCGCGGGTCATCTGACGGGTGGCAAACGATCCCGCCATCTGCACCACGCCATCCAGACCCTTACCGCCGGTAGTCCCCTGGGCATCGACCGTCGTTGCCGAACCCATGTTGAAGTTAATCTGACTCGAGTTGGCGCCATTCCACGGCAAGGTGATCCGAGGAGAGAACTCCCGAACGAGAGCGCCGTTGGCATCAAACACCAGCGACTGCGGACCCGATCCGGTAATGCCGGTTGTTGCGGTAGTGGTAATCGGCGGGTTGTTGACCAAGCCCGCGCCGAGCGTGGTTGCTGCCGCAACGGTAATATCCGTCGTACCAACAACGGTATAGATCCCCTTCGTTGTCATGGTCGCATTGCTATTCTTGACCGCAGTAGAAAGCTTGGTGTTCGCGCTCCAAGTAATAGCGGTCGCATTGACAACCCCGTTTTCGTCCTGCAACGAACCCGCGGGAAATGTGATGGCCGTTGAACCCACCGCCGTCAGTGAGTCCGCGGAGAGGGTGGCGCCAACCGTGTTCCCTGAGGGGCCATTTTGGGCATAAAGCTTCGTCGGCAGGGTGCCGTTGGCGATAGTGGTGGTCGCATTGGCGATTGAATTATGCCCCGGGAGATAAATCGTCCCCGCTGAAACGGTGGTTTGGGCAGCCGTGGAGGGGGTCACGGCATTATTCAGGGTGAACAGACCGGAAGTGGAAAGCGACCCCACATTTGCCTGTGACGCCACCGAGGCGAGCGTTTGCCCCGCGGTCCAAGTGATCGCCGCGATATTCGTGGTACCGAACTCGTCGGTAATCCCCCCCTTGGGGATGGTAATGGTTTGATTGGTCACCGTGTCGGAGCTCAGCACCGTGTTCTTCGGCAGCACCGTGCCGGTGGGAATCGTCGGGGTATTGATATCATAGATCCCACCACCGATCTCCACCGGTGTTGTCGGGGTGGATGAGCTGGCGCCCTTCAGCTCGTTCCCGGCAACCGCGGCGTGCCAATCCCACACCGTCTGGCCGTTGGCATCCAGACCCTGCTTGACAAAGTAGAGGCTGACCGAGTGGGTGGCGCCAAGCGAGTCGAACACATTCACATCCGCCTTATAGTTGTAGGTAGTGGCATCGTTGGGATTGAAAACCGATCCGGGCTTCACCGCGTTGGAATCGATCGAAACCCCGACATCCACCTTGGTGGTTGCGGATGCTTGCGATGCCAGATTGGCGAAGGTGATATCGCCGACATTGCCCGTCGCCGCCGCGGTGGTATCGGTCTTCCACCCCTGCACCACAAAGCCCTGACCATCGATCAGGTTGAAGTTTTTATCGAGGAAGAAGGCGCCGGCACGGGTGTAGAAGGTCTGCCCGCTGGCGGGATCCTTCAGCGCAAACATCCCGCGCCCGTTGATCGCCATGTCGGTGGCGTTGGTGGTACTTTGGATGCTGCCCTGTTGCGAATCGCGGGTGATCTGGGCGATGCGGACACCGTTGCCCACCTGATTGGCGATGTTGGATCGCGACACATTCACCGTCTGCGACAGCACATCGGAAAAGACCACATTCTGCGCCTTGAAACCGAGCGAGTTCACATTGGCGATGTTATCACCGATCACGCGAACCGCCTCACCGAATGATGACAGGCCACTGGCGCCTGTGAACAATGCATTGTAAATACCCATCGTATCCTCCTAAGAAATTACTGAAGTTATGCTAAAATACTGAGCCGGCCCGCGGCTGCCCTGTTGGTTCCCACCGCATCGGGTGGCAGGGTGCTCTCGACCTGCACCCGGTCGGATTCGATGCGAAAGCCGCCGCGCTGGGAGCGGGCGAACGGCGAGCCGCCGTCACTGCCTTGACCCTGCCGCCCATGCGAGCTGAGATTCATCGAGAAACTGCCCAGATCGAGCCCCTGCTGCGCCAGTGCGCTGCGCAACTGCCCCATGTTCTGATCGAGCGCCGCCCTACCCGCGGCGTTGTCCACCGTGATATGCACCTGCACCTGCTTGGCGGCGTCCGACTGAATCGAGACGCTCACCTTGCCCAGATGCGCCGGCTCCAACTGTAGATCGAGCCGAACCGAGCCATCCGCCGCCGCTTTGCCGATCTGCAACATGGCGTCGGCCGGCTTCCAAGTAGTAGCGCTCTTGTATCCCAGCTGGGTGGCAAACTCCGCGCCACGCGCGGTGGAGCGCCCATCGGCGCGCAGATCGCCCAAGAGGCCGTCGAAACCGCCCTGCGCGGAGCGATCCCCCTGCTGTTGCGCGCCGTGATCGCCGCCGCTCTGCGGCCGGGCGCCCTGTGCTGTCGTTGGCTGTTGCGCGCCGGCCTTGGCACCCGCCGCGTCGGCGTTGGTCGCTGTGTGCAGCGACCCGTGCGAGCGCAGCATCGATTCGGCCACACCATCATCCTGTGCCGCGGGATCCCTCTTGGACTTGGCGATGGTGACCAGCTTGGGCTTGGCCAACCGCGCCTCGTCCGCCCCATGGCCGCCGGATGGATTCCCACCTTCACGCACCGCATCGCTCTGCGCGGTGGTTGCGGATGGGGTTGACGATGGAGTGACCCTCTTCCCGCGCTCGGCAGGATGCGCCGCTTCTGGTACCGGGGCGGCATGGCCGGCAACGGTTTGGGCTTGACCGGCAACAGCCTGCCCCGTGGCAGTCTGATTCGCCGCGGCATGATCAGCAGCCACCTTGCTGGCATCCCTCTTATCCGAGGCCGCCTGACCGGCAGCCACCTTGCCAGCCGCACGCTTGGCCGCCGCCACTTGACCGGCGACAACCTTATCCACGCCCCCCTTGCCGGAGGCCGCCTTCTCGTCACCCGCCGCTCCCGCAATGGCTTTCCCTTTCGCCGACGGCTTTTTCCCGAGCAGACCATCGTGATCGCCATCGTTGGCACCGGCATCCGCCTGTTTGTGCAACCCGCCTTTGGTCAGCGGTTTCTGCTCCACCTGCACACCGGCGGCGACCAGCGCCACCTGCAGCGACGAGCCATCTTCCTGTTTGGTTGTTGGTGATTGCTGGGCGCCTGCCTTATCGCCCTGATCTCCTTCGCTCGACATCGCCTTCAGCGCGGCAACGATCTTCGCGATCTGCTTCACCGTCGCATCGGCCGCTTTGACATCGGTAAAGACCTTGCCGACCTCGCCATCCTTGCCCTGCGGCTGTTGCCCCAGCAGCTGCTGAGCCAGCGCCTGCTTCAGCGCCGACAGCGCCTCGGGCGAAAGCCCCTTGAGCAGTTTCACATCGGAGGCGCGATCCCCCTTACCCAGCTTGGTCAACACCTGCGCGATCTCGCCGCCATGCTTGCCCTGTAGCAGCGACGCCAGCAGATCGCCGCCGGCCTGCGCCTTGCCATCGGCCGTGGTGCCGAGCGCACCCGCCTTGAGGTGCTGCTGCAGGATCTGCATCAGCATGGCGAACAGCCCGCCCTGCTTTCCCTGCCCTTGCGTGACACCGCTGGCACCGGATCCGGCAGCAAGACCCGCAGCGGCTGTGGTTGGTTGCGTATTCATCATGCCAGCCGTGGAGCATGCACGATGCCAACATGCAACCTATTGTTTTTATTTATGTTTAATTAGGCGTAAAGCTTTCCCTTGGCAAGAAGTGCCGGCCGAAAGCGGAAATTTCTTCCGGCCGGATGATGACTTCGCAAAAAGTCATCATCGCGGCCACGGACGGCCGCGCAAATCAATGGCTTGCGAAGCAAGTCGTTGATTTGTAAGGAAGGTGAAAATCGCATTTTTCGCCTTCCGTCAAGCAAAAAGTCCATGGACGGACTTTTTGCGATCTGCTCAGACTATCGGCAACGCCCGCTGGCGCTTTAGCGCTGCACCGCCCCGAACCGTTTCTGCAACGCCGCCACCACCGAGGCCATCACCCGATCGGCATCCTCTTGGGTGAGCGTCCGTTTGGCATCGCGCAGCACACAGCGAATCCCAAGGCTGACATGGCCATCGGCCACCCCCTCGCCGGCAAAGCGGTCGAAGATGCGGCACTGCTCCAGCAGCTTGCCTCCGGCCCTTGTTGCCGCCTGCACCACCTCCGCCGCCGTTACCTTGGCCGAGAAGAGCAGCACCACATCACGGGTAATCGCCGGGAACTCCGGTAACGGCGCAAAACGCACCGCCTTACCCCGTGACGGCAGCAGATCGGTGGCGATCTCCGCCACAAACAGCGGCGTATCCACCTGAAACCGCGCCGCCACCGCGAGGCGCACCCGACCGATCACGCCTACGGCACTCTTCCCCACCAACAGACGCGCGCTCTGTCCCGGTTGCAACCCCTCAATGGCATCGTCGGCCACAAACCGCGCCGACACACCGCGCCGCAGCAGCCACTGCTCCACCGCCCCCTTGATATCGCGGAACTGCGCCATCCGCGCCGGAGCGTACCACTCGGCCTGTGCGATCTCGCCCGCCAGCAGCCAGCCCATCAGCGCCGTCTCTTGGTAATCCCCGTCATCGGAACGAACATAGCCCCGCCCCTGCTCCACCAGCGCCACACCCGCCTGCTGGCGATTGAGGTTGTACTGCGCCGAGGCCATGAGCCCCGGCAGCAGGCTGCGGCGCATCACCGCCATCGCGCTGGAGATCGGGTTGGCCAGCACCACATCGGCGCCATCATCGGCGACAAACAGTCGCTGTTCCTCGGCGCTGATAAAGGCGTAGTTCACCACCTGCACGAAGCCGCCGTTTACCGCCTGCCGCACGGCGTGATCCCGCGCCGGCAGCGCGCTCGCCTCCTGCTGCGGCATGGCAAACGGAATGGCGTCGTAGCCGATGATGCGGGCGTACTCCTCCGATAGATCCTCGGCGATGGTCACATCGTGGCGAAAGGCGGGGGCGGTCACCTTGAGCTGCTCGGCACCGCGTTCGATGGCAAACCCCATGCGGCGCAGCACCGCGTCCTGCGCGGCGTCGATCTCCACCCCCAGCCGCGCACGGATCGCGGCGAGCGGGATGGTGATCGGCGCCCGCCGCGCCACCCTATCGACGGAGCCGGACACCACCTGCGCGGAGGCCTCGCCACCGAACAGATCGAGGATCATCGCCGTCGCCCGTTCCATCACCGCCTGCACCAGCAGCGGATCCACCCCGCGCTCGAAGCGCATCGAGGCCTCGGAGACGATCCCCAGCCGCCGCCGACTGCGGCTGATGCCCGCCGGCTGAAAATAGGCCGACTCCAGCAGCAGTTCGGTCGTTTCCGCGGTCACGCCGGAAGCCTCGGAGCCGATAATCCCCGCCAGCGCCAACACCCCGTTGCCATCGGCGATCACCAGATCCTCTTCGGCCAGGGGGTAGTCATGGACATCCAGCGCCGCGATCGTTTCGCCCGCGGATGCTTGGCGCACCGCCACCGAACCGGAGATCTTGGCCGCATCAAAGGCGTGCATCGGCTGACCCGTCTCCAGCATCAGGTAATTGAGCACATCCACCACGCCGTTGACCGGCCGCAGCCCCGCCGCGCGTAACCGCGCCTGCAGCCACGCCGGCGCATCAGCAACCCGCACCCCAATGATCCGCCGCGCCACATAGCAGGGGCAGGCGCCATCCGCACTACGCTCCACCACGGGGGCAGCCACGGCCGCCGTTGGCGTCACCACAGCCTGCGGCAACGGGGCGAGATCGAGCCCGCGATCGGCGGCCAGTTCACGCGCCAGCCCATACACACTCATGCAATCGCCGCGATTGGGGGTGATGGAGAGATCGAAGATCGCCTCCTCCAACTGCAGATAGTCGCCCATCGACTGCCCGATCGGGGCATCCTCCGGCAGAATCAGCAGCCCGTCGGCATCATCCGCCAGCCCCAGCTCCTTCTCGGAACAGCACATGCCAACGCTTGCTTCCCCGCGAATCTTCCCCTTTTTGATCACCATGCCGCCGGGCAGCGTGGCGCCGACGGTGGCCACCGCCACCTTGTCGCCCACCCCCATGTTGCGCGCGCCACAGACAATGGAAAGCGGCGCCTCCTCGCCGATATCGACCGTCAGCAGGTGGAGCCGATCGGCGTTGGGGTGCCCCTCCATGGTGAGGATCTTGCCGATCCGCACCTTGGCAAAATCGGCACGGGGCGTTTCCACCCCCTCCACCTCATGGCCGAGGCGCACCAAGTGGTCGGCAATGTCGGCCATCGGGGCATCGATCGCCACAAACTCCCGCAACCAAGCATAGGGTAGTCTCATCGTCCGCTCCTCCCCTGATCAATCTGCCGAATAAAACGCACATCGTTGTCGAAAAAGAGGCGCAGATCGGGAATGCCGTATTTCAGCATCACCAGCCGCTCCACCCCCAGTCCGAAGGCAAAACCGCTGTAGATGGTGGAATCCACCCCCACCGATTTGAGTACATTGGGGTGGATCATGCCGCTGCCCAGCACCTCGATCCAACCGGTCTGCTTGCAGACGCGACACCCCTTGCTGTCGCACAACACACAGCCGATATCGACCTCCGCCGATGGCTCGGTAAAGGGAAAATAGCTCGGTCGCAGCCGGATCGGCACCGCCTTGCCGAAGTAGGAGGAGAGGAAGAACCGCAGCACCCCCTTAAGCTGCGCCATCGACACCTCGCGATCGACCTTGAACACCTCCACCTGATGAAACATCGGCGAGTGGGTCACATCGTGATCGCAGCGAAAGACGCGACCGGGCGCCACCACCGCCAGCGGCGGCTCGTTGCCGTCGGCAAAAAAGCGCTGCATGGCGCGGATCTGCACCGGCGAGGTGTGGGTGCGCAGCAGATGCGGGGTATCGGAGGCTTCTTCCTGCAGGAAGAAGGTGTCGTGCATGGCGCGGGCGGGGTGCTCCGGCGGGATGTTGAGCGCGTCGAAGTTGTGCGCCTCATCCTCGATCTCCGGCCCCTCGGCGATGGTAAAGCCGATGTGGGTGAAGATCTCCGCCATCTCGGCGATGCCGGTTTCGATCGGGTGCATGGCGCCGATTGCGGTGGTGGTTCCCGGCAGGGTGACATCGACCCGCTCGGACTCGATCCGCGCGGCATCGGCGGCCTGCTGCAACACCGCCGCGCGATCATCAAACGCTTGGATAAGCACCGCCTTCACTTCGTTGACACGACCACCCACGCGCGGGCGATCCTCGGCGGAGAGCTTGCCCATCCCGCGCAAAATGGCGGTCAGCGCCCCCTTCTTGCCCAGCACCGACACCTTGCATTCGGTCAGGGCATCGAGCGTCTCCGCCGCGGCGATGGCCGCCAGCGTCTGCTGCCGCAACGCCTCCAACCGCCCCGTGATCGCTTCTGTTTCACCCATATTGCTATCTCCCTGCGAGAATACTCGCTTATACCGTCATACCGGCGCAGGCCGGTATCCATCAACACACAGCCCAGATAGATTCCGGCTCGGAGGCCGGAATGACGACCTCCTTTTCCCTCCGCGCCTCGGCGGTAAAAACCCAACCCCGCGCCGTTACAACGAAAAATGGCAGAGTCACCGACCCTGCCATTGTTCATCAGCCAAGCCCGAACAGCAAGCGTCGGGCTACATCACAATCAAACTCCTAGATGTTTGCCTGCGCGGTCGCCGCCAGCTTGGCAAAGCCTTCGGCGTCGCGCACGGCGATATCGGCCAGTACCTTACGATCAAGCGCGATGCCGGCGGCGGAAAGCCCGAACATAAAACGGGAGTAGCTCAGGCCGTGCAGACGGGCGGCGGCGTTGATGCGCGCGATCCACAGGCGACGAAACTCGCGTTTTTTCACCCGGCGATCGCGATAGGCGTATTGGCGCGCCTTATCTACCGCCTGGGTCGCGGTACGAAAACAGGTGCTGCGGCGCCCGCGATACCCCTTGGCCGCCTTGATAACTTTTTTGTGACGGGCGTGCGCCTGCACGCCGGAATTGACACGAGACATGGATAAACTCCTTTTATCGACCCGGAACCAGGCGGTTGAGCGCCTTCACATCGCTCTTCGCCACCAGCTCGGTTCCACGGATATTGCGTTTCCGCTTGGGGGATTTCTTGGTCAGAATGTGGTTGCCGAACGCGTTGTTACGCTTCCACTTTCCGCTACCGGTTTTGGAGAAGCGCTTGGCCGCTCCACTGTTTGATTTCATCTTGGGCATTGTTTTTAACGCTCCTATCTTGATCCCATCGCAACAAGTCCGTCCGTGGACTTTTTGCGCGTCATTATCGCTTTAACGGCGCCAGAATCAGCAACATCTGACGCCCTTCCATATTCGGTTCTTTCTCCACCTTGGCCAGATCCTTCACCTCCTCGGCGACGCGCTTCAACATATCGGCGCCACGCGAGATGTAGGCCATTTCACGACCACGAAACCGCAAACTCAGCTTCACCTTGTTGCCGGACTCAAGGAACTTGCGGATATTTTTCAGCTTGGTCTCCAAATCATGCTGGTCGGTACTGGCGCGCAGCTTGATCTCCTTGATCTGGATCACCTGCTGCTTCTTCTTGGCCAAACTCGCTTTTTTACTGCGTTCGTACTTGTACTTACCGTAATCAAGCAGTTTGCACACCGGCGGCTTGGCGTTGGCGGACATCATCACCAGATCGAGTCCTTCCCGTTCCGCGGCGGCCAGCGCCTCCTCCCGGCTTACCACCCCCAACTGCTCTCCTTCCGCTCCGATCAACCGCACCTGCGGCGCTTCGATCGCCAGATTCACCAACAATTCTTTACTGATGCAAGCCCCCTTACAGGTAGTCGTTTCGCATCGATCGCATCCTGTCGATCCATGCATCAACGCCCATCACGCCGAGATTTTCACCATCCCGACTGCGAATAGACACTGTCTTTTCCTCACTTTCGCGCGCGCCGGCCACCAAAATGAACGGCACCCGCTCCAGCGTGAGGGCGCGCACCTTATAGCCGAGTTTCTCGTTGCGCAAGTCTGTTTCGATGCGAAAGCCCGCCTGCCGCATCCTGCCCGCAATCTCCTCGGCGTATCCCTTCTGCTGATCGGTCAGGCTGCAGACCACCGCCTGCACCGGTGCCAGCCAGAACGGAAACTTGCCGGCGTGGTGCTCGATCAGGATGCCGATAAAGCGCTCCAGCGAACCTAGGATCGCGCGATGCAGCATCACCGGCGGCTTGCGGCTGTTATCTTCGTCCACATAGCTGGCGCCCAGCCTGCCCGGCATCGAAAAATCGACCTGAATGGTGCCGCACTGCCAGACCCTTCCTAGGCAGTCACGCAGGGAAAACTCGATCTTGGGGCCGTAAAACGCCCCCTCGCCGGGGTTCTCGCCGTAGTCGATCCCCTTCGATCGCAGCGCCTGATGCAGCGCTGCCTCCGCCTTGTCCCACTGGGCATCGCTGCCCACCCGCTTCTCCGGCCGATCGGAGAGGTAGATGATCACATCGTCAAAGCCGAAGCGACGATAGACCTCGTAAACAAGGTCGATGAAATCGCCCACCTCCTGCTGGATCTGCGACTCGGCGCAGAAGATATGGGCATCGTCCTGCACGAAATTGCGCAGCCGCATCAGGCCATGCAGCGTGCCGGAGGGCTCGTTGCGATGGCAGGAGCCGAACTCCGCCAGCCGCAGCGGCAGGTCGCGGTAGGAGTGCAGCTCCTGATTGAAGACCTGAATATGGCACGGGCAGTTCATCGGCTTGATGGCGTAATCGCGGTTTTCGGTGCTGGTGGTGAACATGTCATCGCGGAACTTGTCCCAGTGCCCCGACTTCTCCCACAGCTTGCGATCGACCACCTGCGGCGTTTTGATCTCCTGATAGCCGTGATCGCGCATCACCTGGCGGATCTCGTTCTCCACCACCTGCCACACCGCCCAACCCTTGGGGTGCCAAAAGACCATGCCCGGCGCCTCGTCCTGCAGGTGAAACAGCTTCAACTGCCGCGCCAGCTTGCGGTGATCGCGCTTCTCCGCCTCCTCCAGCCGGTGGAGATAGGCCTTGAGCGCCTTTTTATCCGCCCAAGCGGTGCCGTAGATACGCTGCAACTGCTCGTTGGCGGCATCGCCCTCCCAGTAGGCGCCCGCCACCCGCATCAGCTTGAACGCCTTGATGCGCGACAGGTTGGGCAGGTGCGGCCCGCGGCAGAGATCCTGCCAGTCGCCTTGGCGGTAGATGCTGACCACCTCCCCCTCGGGGATCCGTTCGATCAGCTTCGCCTTGTAGTGCTCGCCCTGCCGCGTAAAGAAGGCGATCGCCTCATCACGATCCCACTCCTCGCGCACCAGATCGATGTCGCGCTTGATGATCTCCTTCATCCGCTTCTCGATCGCCTGCAGATCGTCGGGGGTAAACGCGCGCTCGAAGGCGAAATCGTAAAAGAAACCATCCTCGATCACAGGGCCAATGGTCACCTGCGCGGAGGGAAACAGCTCTTTCACCGCCTGCGCCAACAGATGGGCGGTGGAGTGGCGGATCACCGCCAGCCCCTCCTCGGAGTCGCCCTTGATCAGTTCGACGCGATCGCCCTCCCGCAGCTCGGTGGAGAGATCACGCAGCTTATCGTTGATCCGCGCCGCCACCACCGCGCGCGCCAGCCCCGCGCTGATCGCCAGCGCCAGATCGAGCGCCGTCGCGCCGCGATCCAGCTCGCGCACAGAATTGTCAGGAAGATAAATGTTCATCGGGCTCCTCGTCTTTCGCCCTGCTATCGAAGCGATTAGCGGCGATTTCACCATCACCAATCTGGTAGGCTCGGGCGGTTTCGAACCGCCGACCCCCACCATGTCAAGGTGGTGCTCTACCCCTGAGCTACGAGCCTATTGCTTTGTAAATTATTCTGTTTTGATCCCACCGCAAAAAGTCCGTCCGTGGACTTTTTGCTTGACGGAAGGCGAAAATTGCGATTTTCACCTTCCTTACAAATCAACGACTTGCTGCGCAAGCCATTGATTTGCGCAGCCATCCGTGGCCGCGACGACGACTTCTTGCGAAGCCGTCTGTTTTCTAAGTTGGAAACGGTGGCCGTCCGACCCGCGCCGGCACAGACCCGCGCGCCACAGAGGGGCGGCATGGTAGCGCGCGCAACGCAAATAGCAATGGGGAGGATCCCCGTTTCGCAATCCGCCTACCAGCCCCCTAGGATGTGGGCGTGCAGATGGAACACCTCCTGCCCGCCGCCCTCGCGCACATTGAACTGCACCCGATATCCGGCATCAAGCCGCAACACCGAGTCGGCAATATGGCGCACCCGATCCATCAGCAGACCCAACAACGCCGGGTCGTCGGCATCGCTCAAGGTGGCGACATGGTGCCGCGGAATCACCAGCACATGCACCGGCGCCTTGGGGTGGATATCCCGAAAGGCAAACACCGTCTCATCCTCATAGACCACCGAAGCGGGGATCTCCCCCCGGGCAATCTTACAAAAGAGACAATCCGCCATCACACTTCCTCCTCCGTGGGGGCAACCCCGCGCCCGCACGATACTTCATTTCCCGCCCAACCGTACCGCCCCTCCCCACCGTGTCAAAATGACCCACCACGGCGCATCGCGCACACAAGGGGGTTGCATGTCCGATCGTGACCGCTATCGTTGGCGGCCGATCATCCAGTTCCCCCCCCCCGCCCCTATCCGGGCAATCGGCACTGCGATGGCAATACGCGTAACCTTATTGGAAAAGGTTTCTGTTATATTTATCTCGACTGACAAAGGAGGAGTTTGCATGACTCAATATTCAAGATTCAAGGAGTGGGCGATCCCCGCAGCCGGCGCCGCCGCCGTGCTGTCGCTCGGTTTACTCGCCG
>WFMN01000121.1 GCA_015489095.1 Mariprofundaceae bacterium
ACTTTGCGCGTTCGATCCGTGCCTGGCTGCCACTCGTGCCCAATCCGTCGCGGCAAGAGATGGCCGATTTGCTGCGCGCGATCGAGCAGCAGCAACCAAAGCTGGCGCTGGAGGGGTGGCGGAGACTGCGCGGCGCGCTGCTTGCCACCCGTAACATCTTCGGCCAACCGAACCGCGACCTGCTCATCGAGGCCAATCGCCACATCGCCCATCTGGCCGCGATTACCGACGAACAGCACAAGATGACGCCGGAGGCGATTGCGCGGGAGCTCTCCCGACTGCTCGCCGAGTATCCCAAGGATGTCAATCGCTTCTGGGGGGTGATGCAGTTCTTGCTCCTGCTCGCTTGGGTCGGGCTCGGCTGTCGGCTGATCTGGTGTTGGCCGGAGCGCACGGCGCGCGGTCGGCTGCTCCTCTTCACCGCCGCCTTCGCCTCGTGGCTCGGCTGGCTGGGAGCGCTCTATCTCGCCGGATAACATCCGCCTCTTGCGCCGCCATCCGCTGGCGCCCGCGCTCGCCGCGTGGGCGGTCGCCACCATCGCCGGTCTCGTCCCCCCCTTCTCGCGCGACGCCCTCAACAGCCACCTGATCCTCCCCCGCCTCTGGCGGTGGCACGGCCTCTTCTGGCGCGACACCGCCCACCCCTTCACCGGCAGCCCGCCGCTGGCCGATCTCCCCTACCTGCTCTTCGCCGACCGGCCGTGGGATCTTGCCGCCTCCTGCTGGCACGCGCTGGGCGGCCTCTTCACGCTGCTCCTCCTCGATCGCCTGCTGCGGCAACTGGAAATCGCGCCCCATCTCCGCCGCTGGGGGCTCTTCGTCTGGATCACGATGCCGACCGTTTTCTCCCTCTGCGGCTGGGCCTATGTCGATCTCTGGCTCTGCGCGGCCACGGCGGCGATCGCCTGCCTGCTCACCACGCCAATGCAACCGCGTCACGGTTGGGGGCTGGGGGCGCTGCTGGCGGCGGCGGTGCTGATCAAGTTCAACGGGTTGGCGGTGGTCGCCGCCGCCGCGCTCGGACTCGGCTGGCGGCTGGCCGGAGAGCCGAGGCTGCTGCTCGCCATCACCGCTCGGGCGCTGCTGCCGCTATCCGCCGCCCTGCTCTGGTGGTACGGCGGCAACTTCGCCCATTTCGGAACTGCGATCTACCCCACCCTCCACGGCGGAGGCCGGATTCATTGGCCGGAATATCGCGTGCTCGCCTACCACGAACCGTCGTGGTGGGCGGCGCTGGCGCCGTTGCGTGCCTTCGTCTGGGGCGAGATCAACAATCCTAGGCTGTTCGACGGCGCCCTCTCACCGCTCTTGCTGCTCTTCCCCTTCGCCGGCCGTTTGCGCCTCGACCGGCGCATCGGCGCGCTGCTGATCGCCGCCATCTGCTACCTCGCAATCGCGCTGACCACCGGCGTGCGCGCCCGCTACCTGTTGCCGGCGACCCCGTTCATGCTGCCGCCGGCGTTGCTTGCCCTGCAACGGATCCGCCCCGCTGCGCTCCAGCGTATGCTATTGGCGACCGCGCTGCTTCCTCCGCTGATCTCGATCAGCCTCTATCTGCAGTGGCTCGCCCCTTGGGAGTACTGGCGGGAGGGGCGCGATCCCTTCCTCGCCCATCATCTGGCCGACTACCCGATCCAGCACTGGGGCGCCGCCCATCTGCCTGATGGCGCCCGCGTTCTCTTGCTCTGGATGGGAGGAAGATCCTACTATTTGCACCGTGATGCCATCTTCTCCATGGGACAGCTGCGCCCCCCGCCAGCGGCAGCTCGCTTCGATTACCTGCTGCTCAACACTCGGGTGGCGGAGATGACATCCTCCAACCACCAGCGCTGGCGACGGCTCGTACGCCAAGGCTGCCGCATCGCCGCCGACCGCGATTACGCCATCTGGCGCCTCTCCCCCTGTGAAACCGACCACGCCCGCCACTGATCCGCGAGCGGCGTCCCGCCTCTCCGTGGTGATCCCCGCCTTCAATGAGGCGGGGGCAATCGGCGATGTGGTTGCGGGAATCACCGAACGGTACCCGGAGGCCGAGGTGATCGTGGTCGATGACGGCTCCACCGACGCCACGGCATCGATCGCCGAACAGCGCGGCGCCACCGTCATCCGCCACCCCTACAACAAGGGGAACGGCGCCGCGGTGAAAAGCGGCATCCGCGCGGCAAGTGGCGCCATCGTGGTGATGATGGACGGTGACGGACAGCACGACCCAGCGGACATCGCACGGCTCTTGGAGCCCTTCCCCGAGTACGACATGGTGGTCGGCGCACGCGGCATGGAGAGCCAAGCCGGCCTCCACCGCGGTATCGCCAACTGGCTCTACAACACACTGGCCAGCTACATGACTGAGTTCCCGATCCAAGATCTGACCAGCGGACTGCGCGCCTTCAAACGGGAGATGATCCTCCCCTATCTCCACCTCTTTCCCAACGGCTTCTCCTACCCCACCACCTCCACCATGGCGATGCTCAAAGGGGGAGCGAACCTGAAGTACATCCCGATCCGAGCCAAGCAGCGGATCGGCAGCAGCAAGATCAAGCTACTGCGCGATGGCTCCCGCTTCTTTTTGATCCTGATGAAGCTGGTCACCCTCTTCTCGCCGATGCGGATCTTTTTGCCACTGGCCGCCCTCTTCGGCAGCATGGGAATCACCTACTCCTGCTACACCCTGTCGCAGGGGCACTTCACCAACATGGCGGCGCTGCTGCTGATCGTCGCCGTCATCATCTTCCTCATGGG
>WFMN01000122.1 GCA_015489095.1 Mariprofundaceae bacterium
GCATGGATTCCGGCTCGGAGGCCGGAATGACGGGATTCTCCTTCCCCCCTCCGCGCCTCCGCGCCTCCGCGGTGAAAAAAAATAATGAACCACGAAGACACAAAGACACGAAGGAAGAAGAGAATGCCGGGCTTGATCCAGCATCCATCTTCGCCGCCCGACCCCGTGGGTTCAGGCTCGGAGGCCGGCATGACCATCTGTTCTCACCCCTCCCCTCTGTGCCCTCTGTGCCCTCTGTGGTAAAATAACACCTATCCCAGAGGCAATTCGCGGTTGGAAACCGCTCCTACAGCCTGTGAGGCGGGGAATCCTTTCCCCGAACCTATCCGTGGCAGTGCCCGCCCCGGCGCGGATAACGGCCGCTTCCTTGACGATTTGGGACGGCTTCCGAGCATGGGCGGCCTCTCTTCCTCCCTGTCGGCGGCAGGTGGGCACTCTAAAAAGGTGGTAACGCAACCCCATGAAACTGACCGGAGCACAAATCTTTGTCGAATGCTTACGCCGCGAAGGGGTCGAACTGATCTTCGGCTACCCCGGCGGCGCGGTGCTGACCATCTACGACGAGATTTTCAAACAGAACCACTTTCGCCATGTGCTGGTGCGCCACGAGCAGGCCGCGCTCCACGCCGCCAACGGCTACGCGCGGGTCTCCGGCAAATGCGGGGTCGCCATCGTCACCTCCGGCCCCGGCGCCACCAACGCGGTCACCGGCCTAGCCGACTCCTACGCCGACTCGGTGCCGACGGTCTGCTTCTCCGGTCAGGTGCCCACCACCATGATCGGCAACGACGCCTTTCAGGAGGCCGACACCGTCGGCATCACCCGCTCCGCCACCAAACACAACTTTCTGGTCAAGCGGGTGGAGGATCTGGCCAAGACCATCCGCCAAGCGTTCCACATCGCCACCACCGGCCGGCCGGGGCCGGTGCTGGTCGATATTCCCAAGGATATCACCAACGAACGCTGCCTGTTTGACTACCCCGAAACGGTGGAGATGCGCTCCTACAAGCCGGTTACCCACGGCCACCCCGGTCAGGTGCGCCGCGCCGCCAAGATGCTGCTGGAGGCCAAGCGGCCGGTGATCTACTCCGGCGGCGGGGCGGTCTCCTCCGAGCATGGCGCGTCGCGGCTGCTGGAGCTCGCCACCCTGCTCAACGCGCCGGTGACCAACACCCTGATGGGGCTGGGCGCCATCCCCGGCGACGACCCCCATTTTCTCGGCATGCTCGGCATGCACGGCACCTTCGAGGCCAACATGGCGGTCTCCAACTGCGACCTGCTGGTGGCGGTCGGCGCCCGCTTCGACGACCGTGTCACCGGGCGCCTCGACCGCTTCGCCACCGGCGCCAAGGTGATCCATATCGATGTCGATCCCTCCTCCATCTCCAAGAATGTGCACGCCCATCTGCCGATTGTCGGCGATGTCGGTATCGTGCTCAAGCAGTTGATCGACGAGCTGGTGCGCCGCGAGCGCAAGGCCGACCCCGACGCGCTGGCGGCGTGGTGGGCAACCATCCACGAGTGGCAGCAGCGCGACTGCCTGCGCTGCGACCAAGAGAGGGGGGGCAAGATCAAACCGCAGGAGGTGATCCGCCGCCTCCACGCCGCCACCAACGGCGAGGCGGTGGTGGTCACCGATGTCGGCCAGCATCAGATGTGGGCGGCACAGTACTACCCCTTCCGCCGGCCGCGCCGTTTTCTCACCTCTGGCGGGCTGGGCACCATGGGCTACGGGTTGCCGGCGGCGCTGGGCGCGCAGATGGCCGCCCCCGACAGCCGCACCATCGTCATCACCGGCGACGGCTCCTTCCAGATGTGCACCCAAGAGCTGGCAACCGCGTTTCAGTACCAGCTACCGATCACGGTGGTGATTCTCAACAACGGCTACCTCGGCATGGTGCGGCAGTGGCAGGAGATGTTCTACCAGCAGCGCTACTCCCACTCCTATTTCGACTCCCTGCCCGACTTCGCCAAGCTGGCCGAGGCCTACGGCGGCATCGGCATCAAGGTGGAGCAGCTCGACCAGCTCGACGACGCCATCAACCGCGCCATGGCGGAGCGCGAGCGTTTCATGGTGCTCGACATCACGGTGGCGGGCGAGGAGAATGTCTATCCGATGGTGCCCGCCGGCGCCGCCCTCGACGAGATGGTGCTCGCCCCCGAATAACGCCCCGCCACCATGGAGACGGCGGCAAAATCTGCCACACCCACCACCCCCATAATGCCGCGGAATCCCGGCCATCGCCGGGAAGGCAGCCCGCTTTTCCCCGCGTTTCCGCGGCGCTCGGCCACGCCGCGCGCCCCGATTTGACAAATGGAATAAAATATGCAATAAATGGGGCATGGAAAGGGAATCCCCGCCCACCCCGCCGATCCTGCGTTACAGCGCGCTAGCGGCCGTTGCCTATCTGCTGCTGGACGGGTTGGTGGGCGGCTGGCTCGATCACCAGCCCTTCCTCACCAGCCTGCTCTCCGCCGACGATCCGCAAGAGTGGTGGATGCGCATCATCACCATCGTCATCATCTTCCTCTTCGGTTTCTGGGCGCGTAACGCCATCCGCCACCAGCACACACTCCTGCGCAGTCTCGAGCGCGCCCGCAATGAACTGCAACTGCTGATCGACTCCGCCTCCGAGGGCATCCTCTTCCTCGATACCGATGAAAAGGTGCAACTGGCCAACCCCGCCCTCTGCCAACTCACCGGATACACCTTGGAGCAACTGCAACAGGGCGACCTCCACACCCTGCTCGACCCCCGCCTGCCCGATGGCGACCCGCTCGACTCCGACCACTGCCCGCTCTGCCATCTCAACCCCGAGGAGCGCACCACCACCCACATCCCCCATCTGCTGCTCACCACCGCCCACGGCGACACCATCTCCGCCGAGTGCTGGGTGCGGCCGGTGCGCAACGCGGCGGATCTACCCGAAGGGTGGCTGGCCACCATCATCGACATCGGCAAGCGCATCGCCGCCGAGCAGAAGGGGCGGGAACTGCTGGAAGATCTGCAACGGGAGCAGACGCGGCTAGAGGCACGCAACGAAGAGCTGCAACGCTTCGCCTATGTCGCCTCCCACGACCTGCAGGAGCCGCTGCGCATGGTCTCCAGCTTCGTGCAACTGCTCCAGCGCCGCTACAACGACCAGCTTGACGACAGCGCCCGCGAGTTCATCGGCTTCGCCGTCGATGGCACCACCCGCATGCAGCAGATGATCAACGACCTGCTCGAATACTCCCGCGTCGGCTCGCAGGGCAAGCCGCTCAAGCCGATGGCGCTGCGCCCCCTGATCGACGCCGCCATCGCCAACCTGCAACTGGCGATCGAGGACAACGGCGCCACCATCACCGTCACCCCGTCCGATGCCATCATCATGGCCGATGAATCGCAGATGATCCGGCTGTTCCAGAACCTGATCGGCAACGCCATCAAGTTTCAGCCGGAGGGGCAGCGCGCCGAGATCACCATCGACATCCGTGAACACCCGCTGCGCATCACCATCCGCGACAACGGCATCGGCATCCCCGAGGCCTACCGCGCCAAGGTGTTCGAGGTGTTCAAGCGGCTGCACGGGCGTGACCAGTACAAGGGCAGCGGCGTGGGGCTCGCCGTCTGCCGCCGCATCGTGATGCGCCACAGCGGCACCCTCACCATCGCCGACCAGCCCGACGGCCAGCCCGGCACCACCTTCGTGATCACCCTACCCCCCGCCCCCGAATCCCCCGCCAAGGAGCATACGCCATGAGCAACCACACCTTCACCATCCTGCTGATCGAAGACAACCCCGCCGACGCCCGCTTGGTGCAGGAGGCGCTGGCGGAAAACAAGCTGCTACTCGATCTGCAGGTTGCCCACAACGGCGAGCAGGCGCTGGCGCGGCTGATGCGGCAGGGCGACCACCGCGACGCCAAGCTGCCCGACCTGATTCTGCTCGATCTCAACCTCCCCGGCATGGATGGCAAGGAGGTGCTCGGCCGCATCAAGCAGGATCCCGATCTCAAGCGGATCCCGGTGGTGATCCTCACCACCTCGCATGCCGACCGCGACATCGTGCAGACCTACAACCTCAACGCCAACGCCTATGTGATCAAACCACTGGATTTCGACCAATTCATGCACATCGTCCGCTCCACCACCCAGTTCTGGCTCACCGTCGCCGTACTCCCCGATGGCCGTGTCGATGAATAACCCCCCGCAAGTACTGTTGATCGAGGACAACCCCCTCGATGTCCGCCTGCTGCGGGAGCGTTGCAAAGAGGATCCCAACTGGAACATCCGCTTCGAGGTCGCCGCCTCGCTTGCCGAGGGCGCGCGCGCCATGGCGGCGAACCGCCACGACGCCATCCTGCTCGATCTCGGCCTACCGGAGAGCGACGGGCTGGAAACCCTCGAACGGATGCTGAAACTGCACGCCGAACACGCCCCCGACAGCGCCATCATCGTACTCACCTCGGTCACCAGCGACGCCACGGGCGAAGAGGCGATCGCCATGGGGGCGCAGGATTATCTGGTCAAGGGGGCGATCGACGCCGGCCAAATCAAGCGCGCCATCCGCTACGCCTGCGAACGCCAGCGGATGATCAGCGAGCGGCGGCAGGCGCATGAGCGGCTCACCCTGATGGCCACCGCCCTCGATCAGGCCTCCGACACCGTCATCATCACCAACCGCGATGGCGAAATATGCTATGTCAATCAGGCGTTCACCAAAATCACCGGCTACAGCGCGGAGGAGGCGCTCGGCCAGAGCCCGGCGATGCTCAGCTCCGGCAAACAGAGCCCCGCCTTCTACCACCGCATGTGGAGCGCCATCACCGCCGGCAAGCAGTGGGAGGCCGAGATGATCGACCGCCGTAAAAACGGCGAGTACTACCCCTGCCACCTCGAGATCGCCCCGGTGAGCGACGACCAGGGCAACATCACCCACTTTGTCGGCATCCAGCGCGACTTAACCGAGCACAAGCTGCTGGAGAACCAACTGCTGCAGAGCCAGAAGATGGAGGCCATCGGCACCCTGACCGGCGGTATCGCCCATGATTTCAATAATATGCTTGCCGGCATCACCGGCAACCTCTTTCTCGCCAGACGGAAGATCGACGACCGCGACAAGCTCAAACAGCGGCTCGACGCCATCGAGGGGTTATGCGACCGCGCCACCACCATCATCAAGCAACTGATGGCCTTCGGTCGCAACGACATGGTGCAGATGGCGCCGCTCACGCTCAACGGCCTGGTTCGCGATGTGCACAAAATGATGACCAGCCTGCTGCCGGAGAGCATCCGCCTACCGCTCGAGATCTGCGACCAGCCGCTGACGGTGGTCGGCGACACCACCCAGCTCCATCAGGTGCTGCTCAACCTGTTCAACAACGCCCGCGATGCGGTGGCCGACAACCCCAACGATGCCGAAATCCGCTGCACCCTCGCCCCCTACACCCCGGATGATGGCTACCTGAAGCTCCATCCCGAAGCCGCCAACCAGCGTTTCGCCCGCATCATGGTGCGCGACAACGGCTGCGGCGTCGAAGCCGACACCCTGCAACACCTGACCGAGCCCTTCTACACCACCAAGGAGGTGGGTGCGGGCACCGGACTCGGCCTCTCCATGGTGGTCGGCGCCGTCGATCAGCACCACGGTATTCTCACGCTCGATGGCGCGCCGGGAGAAGGGATGCGGGTAACCATCGACCTGCCGCTTATCGGTGACCAAGGCGCCGTTGCCGGTGATATCCACGAGCAGGATTTCATCCCCGGCAACGGAGAGACCATCCTCATCGCCGACGACGAGGCGGCGGTGCGCGACATGCTCACCTCCACGCTCTCCTTCATGGGTTATCGCGTCATCAGCGCCAACAACGGCGCCCGGGCGCTCGCGCTGTTCCGCCAACATCGCGCCGACATCCGCTTGGTACTGCTCGATGTGGTCATGCCCGAGATGGGCGGCCCGGAGAGCTACCGCCGCATGCGGGAGATCTTTTTCGACCTGCCGGTGATCTTCGCCAGCGGCTATGAGCGCACGGGCATCCCGTCGGAGCTGCTGGCCGCCCCCTACCAGCGATGCCTGCGCAAGCCCTTCTCTCCCACCCACTTGAGCGAATTGCTCCATACGATGTTGACATGACCGGCGATCACGGCCTGATCGACGCCGGCATCGTCGAAAAGGATCTCGCGCTGCCGACCGAGCTCTTCCGCCGCGGCGACCATGTGATCTACTGGATCGGGCTGCACGAAGAGACCCGCTTCCGCTGCAACAACTACCTCTTGATCAGCGGCGACCGCGCCATCCTCATCGACCCCGGCTCGCGCGCCCACTTCGCCCAGTCGGTGGCGCGGGTGGCGCAGATCATGCCTCCGACGCGGGTGACCGACCTGATCATCTGCCACCAGGATCCCGATGTCGGCGCCTCCATGATCGACTGGCTCGATCTCAACCCGGAGATGCGCATCATCACCTCGGCACGCACCCATGTATTGCTGCCCTACTTCGGCAAAAGCGGCTACCACTGGATCGACATCGATGGCGAGGAACAGGTCGCGTTCGACAACGGCGCGGCGCTGCGCTTTATCAGCGCGCCATTTCTGCACTCGCCGGCGGCCTTCACCACCTATGATCCGGTGTCGCGGTTTCTCTTCTCCGGCGATGTGTGGGCGGCCATCTCCAGCAACTGGCGGCTGATGGTGGACGATTTTTCCTTTCACGCCGAAGAGATGGATCGCTTCCACCGCCACTACATGGCCTGCAACCGCGCCTGCCGCGGCTACATTGATAAGCTTGATCACATCCCCATCGCGGCGATCCTGCCGCAGCACGGCTCCATCATCGGCACCGAGATGGTGCCCGAGGCGCTCGATTATTTACGCAACC
>WFMN01000123.1 GCA_015489095.1 Mariprofundaceae bacterium
CATCACCACAGCCCCCATGGATTCCGGCCTGCGCCGGAATGACCATCCTCCCCCTCCGTGCCTCCGTGCCTCCGCGGTGAAAATATATGGAACCACGAAGGCACGAAGAGACAAAGAAAAACCGTCATAACGAATCCGGCATCCATCATCACCACAGCCCCCATGGATTCCGGCCGGCGCCGGAATGACCATCCTCCCCCTCCGCGTCTCCGCGCCTCCGCGGTGAAAATCTATGGGACCACAAAGACACGAAGACACAAAGCACAAAGAAAAATCGTCATAACGGATCCGGCATCCATCATCACCACAGCCCCCCATGGATTCCGGCCTGCGCCGGAATGACCATCCTCCCCCTCCGCGTCTCCGCGCCTCCGCGGTGAAAACAACCCACCATCCCCGCGTTCGGGGTCGGAGACCCCTCCTACAATAGCCCTCTTCTTTCCCCGTGGCTCTGTGGTGAAAACAACCCGCCATCCCCGCGCAGGCCGACATCCGCTTTGACCCTCTCTCTTCCGTCGGTCAGCCTTCTCGAAGGTTCCAACGCGAACCGATCGCCACCGCAGCCAACGGAGTGCCACCATGAACATCCACGAATACCAAGCCAAATCGATTCTGAGCGACTTTGCCGTCCCAGTTCCGCGCGGCCGGCTCGCCACCACCACGGAAGCGGCCGTCGATGGCTGCCGCGAACTCGGAGGCTCGGTGTGGGTGGTCAAGGCGCAGATCCACGCCGGCGGCCGGGGCAAAGCGGGCGGGGTGAAGGTGTGCCGGTCGCCAGAGGCGGTTGCCGAGGCGGCCGGTGCGCTGCTCGGTCACCGGCTGGTCACCCACCAGACCGGCAGCGAAGGGAAGGTGGTCAACAAGCTCTACATCGAAGAGGGGCTGGAGATCGCCCACGAATACTACCTGTCGCTGTTGATCGACCGCGAGCAGGGCAAGCCCGCCTTTGTGGTCAGCCCGCGGGGAGGCACCGATATCGAACAGGTGGCGGCGGAAGAGCCCGCGGCCATCCGCAGCTTTGCCGTGGACGACACCCAAACGGTGGACGATACCACCGCCCGCGCCATCGCCGATTTCCTGACCGTTCCGAGCGACATGCGGCCGTTGCTGCAGTCGCTGCTCGACGCCTTCAACCAGCGCGATGCGGCACTGATCGAACTCAATCCGCTGGTTGCCTGCGGCGACGGCCGCTTGGTGGCGCTCGACGCCAAGATGGCGATCGACGACAACGCGCTCTACCGTCAACCGGAGATGGCGAAGCTGCGCGACCTCGCCGAGGAGGATCCGCGCGAGGTGGAGGCCGCCGCCTACGGGCTCAACTACATCGCGCTCGACGGCACCATCGGCTGCATGGTCAACGGCGCCGGCCTTGCGATGGCGACGATGGATATCATCCAGCGCAAGGGCGCCAAGCCGGCCAACTTCCTCGATGTCGGCGGCGGGGTGACGGTGGAGAGCGCCACCGAAGGGTTCAAGCTGCTGCTCGCCGATCGCCATGTGCGCGCGGTGCTGGTCAACATCTTCGGCGGCATCGTGCGCTGCGATATTATCGCCAACGGGCTGTTGGCGGCGCAAAAAATCGTGCAGTCACAGGTGCCGGTGGTGATGCGGCTGGTCGGCACCCATGAGGAGGAGGGGCAGGCGATCATCCGCGATGCCGGCATCGATGTGCGCTGGGCGACCACGCTGGATGAGGCGGCAACCATGGTGGTGGCAGCCCACCCGTAGTCCCAGCGCTGCCCATGCAACGCGACACCCTGTTTCAGCAACGCGAAGGGAGCAGCCCGTTTCGCTTCGACCATCAGGTGGCGACCGTCTTTTCCGACATGATTCGCCGCTCGGTGCCGGGCTACCCGCTGACGCTGGAGATGATCGCGGTGATCGCCGGCCACTTTGCACGCGACGGCAGCGTGATGTACGACCTCGGATGTTCGCTCGGGGAGAGCGCGCAAGCGCTATGCACCGGGGCTGTGGGGCGAAAATGCCGTGTAATCGCCGTCGATAACAGCCGCGAGATGATCGCCCGCTGCCGTCAACGCCTCGCCGCCGCTACCGGCTCCGTGCCGGTGCAACTCGTCTGCGCCGACATCACCGACCTGCGCGTGGACAACGCCTCGGTGGTAGCGCTCAACTTCACCCTGCAGTTTATCCCGCGACCACAACGGTTGGCGCTGCTAAAGGCGATTCATCGCGGTATGAACTACGGTGCGGCGCTGCTGATCAGCGAAAAGATCACCTTTGAAGACGAGGCAACAGCCGCCACGCTGGCAACGCTGCACGCCGGCTTCAAACTGCGGCAGGGCTACAGCGAACTGGAGATCAGCCGCAAACGGGAAGCGCTAGAGGAGGTGCTGATGCCCGACACGATGGAACAGCACAGGATGCGGCTGCGGCAGGCGGGGTTCACCCAGGTGATCCCGTGGTTCCAGTGTCTGAACTTTGTATCGCTGCTCGCCATCCGGTGAGGCTCCCTCCCCCGTTTCCCACGGCAGAGATCGCCCAATCCCCGTTGGCCGATCACCACGCCGCCCTGCAGGCGGCATTCACCCAAGGGTGGCGGCAGGTGATGCGTCATGGCGATCTTTCCCGCTGGCG
>WFMN01000124.1 GCA_015489095.1 Mariprofundaceae bacterium
ATCGAGATCTCCGCCAGCGGGCGGTTGAAGATCGGGATCGCCACCTCGCGCAGCGCATCTTCAAAGGCGGAGAGATCGGTATCGGCGGGGATGTAACCCGCCTCGACATGCACCTCGGCGGCGCGGCGGTAATCCTCATGCAAAAAGGCGATCAGCATCTCGGCCAAGTAGCGGCGGGTGGTGAGATCGAGCCGGCCGACGATGCCGAAATCGACCAGCACGATATCGCCACGGCGGTCGAGAAAGATGTTGCCGGGATGCATGTCGGCATGAAAGTAGCCATCGACAAAGACCATGTGGAAAAAGAGCACCGCCGCCCGCTCACAGATGGTCAGCGGCGTAAACCCCGCCTCAATCATGCGCGCCTTCTCGTCGATCGGCATGCCGTGGATGCGCTCGGTGGTCAGCACCTCCTGATGGGTGTAGTCCCACAGCACCTCCGGCACCTCCACCCCATCCACATCGGCGAAGTTGGCGGCGAAACGGCTGGCGTGCGCCCCCTCCGCGCGCAGATTGAGCTCGCCGCGGATGGTGTTGGCGAACTCCTCCACCACCCTGGGTGCGCGCAGGCGGCGATACTCCGGCACATGGCGGTCAAACAGCTTCGCCAACAGCTCCAGGATCGCCAGATCGGCCATGATGGTGCGGTCGATCTGCGGCCGCCGCACCTTGACCGCCACCTCACGCCCGTCGTGCAGCACCGCGAAATGGACTTGGGCGATCGAAGCCGCCGCCACCGGCTCGGCGTCAAACGAAGCGAACACCTCGGAGACCGGCCGCTTGAAGGCGCGGGCGATCACGCCATGCACCACCTCAATCGGCTCCGGCGGTACCGCGTCCTGCAGCTTTTTCAGCTCACTGATCAACTCCAGCGGCAGCAGATCGACACGGGTGGAGAGCATCTGCCCGAACTTGATAAAGGTGGGTCCCAGCCGCTCCAGCGCCCGCCGCAGCAGCACCCCCTGCTCGGAGGAGATGCGCTCACGCTGAAAGAGATAGACCAACCACGCGTAGGGCACAAAGAGATGGAGCCGCACCGCCAGCGCCGCCATGCCGTGGGTGGCAAAGATATAACCGATGTAGAGCAGCCGCAGGTTGCGGCGCAGCCATGCCGGAGGCGCGATCAAGAGCGGGTCAACTCCTCCAGGCGATGCTGCAGCCGCGTCACCCGCCCCTTGAGCGGCGGCAGCTTGCGCGCCACCACCTCCACCTGCGCCTGCCAGCGCTGCAACCGGTCTTCATCCGGCGCCCCCATCCGACGCAAACCGCCGTTGACCAGCTGCCGCGCCCCCTGCGCCGCCTTCTGCTCGGCGGCGATCAAGCCACGAGCAAAGCGCACCACCTTGTCGCCGAAAAAGTCCCCGAAGGCGAGGCGCAACTCGCGCTCCCAATCGAGATCGGTCTCCGCCAGCATCTTTTTGAAGCGCAGCATCGTCTCCGAGTCGCCGGAGAGCTTCAGCACCTGCTTGAACACCAGATCGTCGGCATCTTCGCCACCGAAACAGAGGCGGGCGAAACCGGTCGTGGTCGATTCCACCCGCACATCGACCTGGCCGCGAAACTCCGGCCGCGCCTTGATGCCGTCATGCGAAAAAACCAGAAAGATCACCACCCCGCTGTCGCGCACAAAGATGCGGCAGCAGCGCCCCGCCAGCGCATCGAGATGTTCCCGCAACCCGTGGTGGGTGGAGAGATAGAGATCCAACACCGTCGTCAGTACCACGCACTGCACCGGCACCGGAATCAGCCGCAGCGGCAAAAACATCACACTCAACACTTCCCCCTAAAGCCGGTAGCCGCGGTGCATCGCCACCACGCCACCGGTCAGATTGGTATAACGCACCATCCCGAACCCCGCGCCCTCGATCAGTTTGGCAAAACGGCGCTGATTGGGAAAACGGCGGATCGACTCCACCAGATACTGATACGAGGCGCGGTCACCCGCCACCTTTTCGCCCAACAGCGGAATCACATTGAAGGAGTAGCTGTCGTAGATGGTGGCCAACAGCGGCAGCACCGGGCGGGAAAACTCCATCACCAGCAGTTGCCCGCCGGGCTTGAGCACGCGGTAAAACTCCGCCAGCCCCGCCTCGATATCGACAAAGTTACGGATCCCGAAGGCGATCGTCACCTGATCGAAGCTGCGATCGGCAAAGGCGAGCGCGGTACCGTCGCTCTGCACACAATCCGCCCGCCCCGGCAGCAGGCCAACATCCACCACCCGCCGCGCCCCCTCGGCCAACATCGGTTCGTTGAGATCGGTCAGCACCACGCGCCCACTTGCACCCACCTTGCGCGCCAAGCCGATGGCGATGTCGCCGGAGCCTGCCGCCACATCGAGCACGCGCCCGCCGGCACCCACCGCCGCTGCCGCCACCATGCGCCGCTTCCACAACCGGTGCAGGCCGCCGCTCATCAGATCGTTCATCACATCGTAGCGGCTGGCGACCGAGGAGAAGACCCCCATCACCCGTTGCCGCTTCTCCTCCCGACTCACCGCGCGAAAGCCAAAATGTGTCTGCTGTTCCATGGCCGACAGCCTAGCCACCACGGCCGGATGCGCCAAACATTCAATATCCCCCTTCTGGATTATTTTTTCGCCGGCGCTACCATGCGCGCCCGCTGCGGGCAGCGGTATCTCCCTACAGCATAAATGGAACACTCATGACAGCCAACGCGCGCACCCTTCGCAACATCGCCATCATCGCCCATGTGGATCACGGCAA
>WFMN01000125.1 GCA_015489095.1 Mariprofundaceae bacterium
GTACTGGCCGCCAACCTGCTGGGCGACGGCCTCCGCGACCGCTTGGCGCGTGGTTCGTGAAAACAAACCACAGAGACACAGAGGCACGGAGAAGATTTTTAACAAATCATCCATTTTCTCTTTCTTCCTTCGTGCCTTTGTGGCTTCGTGGTTCATTATTTTCACCGCGGAGGCGCGGAGAAGATCGGATAAATCACCAATTTTCTCTTTCTTCCTCCGTGCCTCTGTGTCTCTGTGGTTCATTATTTTCACCGCGGAGGCGCGGAGGAAAAGAGGAAGAACCGTCATTCCGGGCTTGACCCGGAATCCATGTGCACACGCGGTGTTGATGGATGCCGGCCTGCGCCGGCATGACATTCCAATTTTCTCTTTCTTCCTCCGTGCCTCTGTGTCTCCGTGGTTCAAAAAAGTCTCAGCTCACCCACCTACGCAGGAGTTCCACGCCATCCAACTGCCACGCCTCGGCCTGTTGTAGCATCGTCTCATGATCGTGGTGGTTGGCGAAGTCGTGCAAGGGGCCGCCGCGGAAGGGCGGATAGCCGATGCCGAAGATCATCGCCGCATCGAGCTGATCGCAATCGGCCACCACCTGCTCCTCCAGGCAGCGTAGCGCCTCGATCACCAGCGGCAGCAGGCAGCGCAGGACAATCGCCTCACTCTCCATCGCGCCGCCACCGCTTCCCATGTTGGCATCGAACTCCCGTTCAGCCTGCGGCGCGCCACCGAAATAGCGGTTGGCGGCGGGGTTGATGGCGGGGGTCTTGCCGCTGAAGTCGTAAAAGCCTGTGCCACTCTTCTTGCCCAGCAGCCCATCCTCCACCATATCGCCAAGCCAAGCCGGCACCGCCATGCGCGCGCCATAGGCCTGCTCCAGTTGGCGGCCGACATGGAGGCAGATATCGAGCCCGATGGTGTCGGCCAGCTCCAGCGCCCCCATCGGCATGCCGTAGCATTTGAGCGCGCCGTCGATATGTTGGATCGACTCGCCCGCCGCCACCAAGCCAAACGCGGCGCCGATGTAGGGCAGCAGGCAGCGGTTGACCACAAAGCCGGGGCGATCGGCCACCACCACCGGGTATTTGCCCCAATCGACCGCCAGCTTGCGCACCTGCTCCACGGTGGCCTCCGAGGTCTGTTCGCCGGCGATGATCTCCACCAGCGGCATCTTCGGCGCCGGGTTGAAGAAGTGCAGCCCCGCCATCCGCTCGGGATGCGCCAACCCCTGCTGCTGCTCACCGATGGAGAGCGACGAGGTGTTGGAGAGCAGCAGGGTATCCTCCGCCACCAACGGCTCGATGCGCTGCCACAGCGCCCGCTTCGCCTCCAGCGACTCCACCACCGCCTCGATCACCACCCCGCAGTCGGCCAGCCCGCTATCATCCAGCGCCGGGCGTAGTCGGCGCAGCCGCTCGCCGTGGCTACGATCGCGCTTGGCTAGGGTGTGCAGCGCCTTGCCGAGTGGCGCTGGCGCCACATCGTGCAGATCGACCCGCCCCTGCTTACTCGCCACCCAGGCGATGCCGTGCCCCATCACCCCGGCGCCATAGACCGCCACCCGCGCACCGGCGGGCATGGAGAGATCGGCGGAACCCTTTTTCAGCGCGTTTCCGAGAAAGAAGCAGCGAATCAGATGCTTGCATGGGCTTTTGTCGGCCAGGTTCGACAGCGACTCCGCCTCGCGCGCCAGCGCCAGCCCATCGCTCAGGCCGTAGAGCTCGCGCAATAGCGTAAGCGTCGCCGGCAGCGCCGGATAGCAGGCGGCGACATCAAGGTGGGGGAAACGCTGCGCCAACCTGCGCTCCGCCAGCAAAAAGAAGAGCCGCCGCGCCGGCCACAGGCGGAACCACCACGGCCGCGGCGGTAGCGCCTTGCGTTTGCCTTGCGCCTGCAGCCGCTCCACCGCCCGCGCCACCGCGCCGGCGTGGCAGGTCAGGTCGGCGAGACCGATCTTCACCGCCCGTTTGGCATCGACCGCCATGCCGGTGGTGATCATGGTCACCGCCTGCAGCCACCCCACCCGCTGCGGCAGGCGCAGGCAGCCGCCGAAGCCGGGATGGATACCGATCTTCACCTCCGGCAGTCCCAGCTTGGTGGCGGGGTGCCGCACGGCGACGATGTAGTCGCAGGCCAGCGCCAGCTCCAGCCCGCCGCCCATGCAGCTACCGGAGACAATGGCGATGGTGATCGACGGCAGTCGGTGCAGCCGTTGGCAGGCCGCCTGCCCGCGCTGCACCAGCGCCATCGCCTCGTCACAGCTCGTGACCTGTTCGATTTCGTGGATATCGGCGCCAGCGATGAAACAGTGGGGAAGCTGACTCTCGATCAGCAGCAGCGGCGGCGGGCTCTGCTCAAGCCGGTCGAGCGCCTGCTCCAATTGCCCCAATGTTGCGCCATCGAGCACATTGACGCGCGCGTCGTCATCGCCAAAGCGCAGCCTAGCCGGTGTCTCTTCGATCAGCCGTACGGTCATGGTTCACTCCCCACCAGCACCGCACCGCCCTGGCCGCCGCCGATGCAGAGCGAGGCTAGCCCGAAGCCCGGCTCCTCGCGCAGTTGATGGCATAA
>WFMN01000126.1 GCA_015489095.1 Mariprofundaceae bacterium
TCGCGCACCGCCGCACCACAGGCGGCACGAACATCGGTGATATGCTGGACGATGTCGTTGATGGCCGACTGCAGTTGCTGCATCGCATTGTTGGCTTCGTGCATCTCGCGGTTGACCTGCAGCGTGCGCGCGGAAGAGGCGGTCGATTTGCTGTTGGTATCATCGGCCTGCAGATGAATCGTGGAGGCGCACTTGGCAAGTTCTTCGGAAATCACCGACAGGTTATTGGAAATTAGCATCAGATCGCGTTGCAACTGCGGAACCGCCTGTGGAGCAGACTCGCTGCTTGCGTGCAACAGCTCGACAGCCTGATTGATGCGGTCGATTAGATGGTGAAACATCACCGGCTGCCCCGCTTTCTCGATCGTATCGATACCTTGACCATCGACATGCGATGTCACGATGGAAAAGAGCGTATCCCCGATCTCCATGCACGGCTCGCGCATATTGCTGGCAAGCGCTTGCATCAACAGCGCGGTGATGGTACGATTGACTTCGTCGTTCGCGATTGAGGGCTTGATCTTCTGGTTGGCTTTCGCTTTGCGCAGGTGATGGCCGTAGCCCGTCAACAGCGCAAGCAGTGGTAACATCTCCCGCTGATCCTTACCATGCTTGGGTTGCAGATGGCACTGCAACAAGTCGTCATGGCTGGCACCGGCCTGCGCCAGCTGCTTGCCGAGCCGCCTGATGTTTTGCAGCCGTTTTTTCTTGCCGCGTCGCCTGTACGCTTTGACCTGTTGATGCAGTGTGGCTTGCAGCTTCTGTTTGTCAGGGGTGAGAAAGTAGTTGAACATGGTGGTTCGCCCTCCAGTTTGGTGTCAATCAAGAGCAGATCGCAAAAAGTCCGTCCATGGACTTTTTGCTTGACGGAAGGCGAAAAATGCGATTTTCACCTTCCTTACAAATCAATGACTTGCTGCGCAAGCCATTGACTTGCGCGGCCATCCGTGGCCGCGATGCCGACTTTTTGCGAAGTCGTCAATCAAGCGATGCGATCAAACATCGGCCGACAAATTAAGGGGCGTTTATGTCAGTACGATGACACGGACGGCACTGTCACATTGCTGTCATCAACCGCTTACAGGAGCGATCTATGCAAACCCTTACATTCCATCTAGATACGGATACCAGCGACAAAGCGATCGCCAAGGCCCTCGGCAAACCCTTCGCCCCGCCCCACACCATGCAGGCGGAGTGGTCGTTGCTCGACACCCACGACTGGGCGTTGTGGCAGGCGGGCTATTCGCTGGAACAGGCGCAATGCGACCGGCAAACCCGCTGCGTGCTCTACCAGCGCCAATCCGGTGCGATGCAGGGGATGGTAACGACAACCATGCCACGCTTTATCTGGCAGATGCCGCCCTCGCCACTGCGTGACCGACTGGCGCCACTGTGGGGATCGCGCGCGCTGCTGCCGCTTCTACACCTGACACGCCACGCCACCTGCTGGCAACGGTTTGATGACGACGGCAAACTGCTGGTGACCGCCACTTGCCACCGCTTCACCACCATCGAAGGCGAAGCGGTCGGCTGCTGGCTACAACTGCAACCCTGCCGCGGCTACCACGATGCCCTCGCCCCGATTCAACGGAGGCTCCGGCAACAAGCCGGGTGGTTACCCGGCAAACAGGGGGTGGTAGCCCAATTGCTCGCGCAGTTCGGCATGGCACCACCGGTAGCAAAACCACTCACTTTTGACCGCACCACCACGGCGGCTATCGCCCTGAAAAAGGCGATGCGACACCAACGCGCGATCATGGAGGCGCAACAGCAGGGGATCATCGACGCCGTCGATACCGAGTTTCTGCACCGCTACCGCGTCGCGTTGCGGCGCATGCGCTCTCTACTCATCATCGCCAAGCCGATGATGCCACCGGGGATCCACCGCCAACTGACCAACCACTGCAAACAGCTGGCGGCGCTCACCACCCCCGCCCGCGATGCCGATATCTACTGGCTCAACATGGTGACCGGAAGTGGCGGCAGCGAGGAGAAGCTGGCACAACTGCGCCATTTCAACCAGTGGCTGCAACAGCGCCAGCAGGCGGCCTACCGTGCGTTGTGTCTGGCATTCGCACAGCCTCACGATGCCGCCACATGGAAGTTGCTAAAGGAGTGGAAGCCGAAAAAAGGGGGCGGCCGACAACCGGCGCGGAAGATGGTGGATCGATCGCTACACCACCAGTTTCAACGGCTGCTGCGCGATAGCGACGCCATTACGCAATCCACCTCCGACAAACGGCTGCACAAGCTACGCAAACAGATCAAACATCTGCGCTACACGCTGGAGTGCTTTGCCTCCCTGCTCCCCGCCAAACGGCGAGAGCGGGCCTTGCACCAGCTCAAAACGGTGCAACGCCACCTAGGCATGCTGCAGGATATCTGCGTGCAACAACAGTTGCTTAGGGAGTTTTCCGCCACCCTAGACAACCATAACAGCCCTGAATCAAGCCGCCACATCATCCAGGAGATCGGCCACGACCTGAAGCGGGAACACCAACGATGCAAACAGGAGATCCCCCACCAACTGCGGCTGCTCCGCGACAACAAGGCGCTGTGCAAACTGGCCGCCAACGGAGATCAACAGTGAAAGTAATCGCCCTCTACAGCCTCAAGGGCGGTGTCGGCAAAACCACCGCCACCGTCAACCTTGCCCACCTCGCCGCCACCCACGGCGCGCGCACGCTGGTGTGGGATCTCGACCCGCAGGGGGCGGCCAGCTTCTATTTTCGCATCCGTGACAAGGTTTCCGGCGGCAGAAAAATCCTGTACAAGGAGACGCTGCTCCATCGCGCCATTCGCGGCACCAACTACGAGCTGCTCGACCTGCTGCCCGCCGACATCTCCTACCGCCATCTGGAGATCGCGCTCAACGCCGAGCGGAAACACGAGGATCTGCTTGGCAACTGCATCCAGTCGCTGCGGCAGGAGTATGATATCCTCTTTCTCGACTGCCCGCCCGGCATCTCGCGCCTCTCCGAGGCGATCTTTCGCCATGCCGATCTGGTGCTGATTCCCTCCATCCCCACCATCCTGTCGATGCGCACCATCAAGCGCATCATCGACTTCCGCAGCAAGAAAAAGCTCACCAACAGCCGAGTTCGCGCCTTCTTTTCGATGGTGGATCGGCGCAAACGGATGCACATCGCATGGGTGAAGCGGATTGAGGAGATGCGCCCGTTGATGTTGAACGCCCGTATCTCCGCACTCAGCGAGGTCGAACGCATGGGCGAACAGCGCGCGCCACTCACCGCAACCCACCCCACGGGGCGCGCCAGCATGGAGTTCCGCAAACTGTGGCAGGAGGTCATCGCGTCGATCTGAGCCCCACTGCTTGCGCATTGGTAGTGTGACATGGCCGCCGCTGTAAGCATTGGCTCGTGAAACTCTCGAAGCCGATCCGTAGCAACCTCCTCTTTCTGCTGGCAGAGACGCGTGCCCAACTCAAGGCGGCAGGCAATCTGCTGGTAGATGGCGGCGACGACCATGCCGCACGCGTTGTCGATCGCAGCGGCTTCGTGGACAACCTGAATCAGCAAATCCAGGAGGGTTGCAGCGCGCAGATGGCGCAGGAAACCCGGGCGATCACCATGCGTGCCGTGGCATCGATCGCCACCAACATGGTGCGGATTACCACCCTGTGCCGGGAGTGTGTGGAGGCTTCAGCTTCGATCCCGGAGCAGCAGCGCAACAAGCTCGATCGCTACCCCGATCTGTTGCGGCGCACCGCCAAATGCATCGACTGGATCGAGCAGGCGCTGCCAGACAACCGCTCCGGCCTAGCGATCAAGCTCGGCACCGCGGGACACCAGCTGGCGGCCGAGTGCCGCCAGATGGAGCAGGAACACACCAAACAACTCCACCAGAAAAAACAGCCGCAGACCCAGGTGGGCGGGCTGCTGATCGCCCGCACCATCGGCCAGATGGGCGACGCCCTGCTCAACATCAGCGAGGCGCTGCTCTCCAGCAGTTTGGGGCAGCCGATGGATCTGACACGCTTTCACGCATTGCAGGATTCGCTCCATGCCGTGGGGGCGCACCCGAAGCGCGATATCGCCGTTCACCCATCGGGCTCCGGCAAATCCGGCGGCAGCATCGCCGCGGTACGCTATCGTATGGATGACAACAGTGAGCAGCATGCCATTTTCAAAAACGGTAGCAGTAGCAAACTCAACCGGGAACTGCGTGGAATCAAGCGCTGGCAACAGTTGTTCCCCGGCATTGCCCCTGAGATATTCACCTATGAGAAGAAAGGAAAGTCCGCTTTCATGCTGATTGAACATCTCCAAGGCATCACCATGGAGCGCATCGTCATGCAGGCATCACCCCGGTTGCGTGCCGAGGCGATGAAGGCGCTGCGCAAAACATTGCGCGCGGTGTGGTCAGCCTCCTGCAAACCACAATCACGCTCCGCCCATTTCTGCCGCCAAACCCAGAAACGGCTGGCCGATGTTTACGCCATGCACCCCGATTTTCGCAGACAGCGTGCCGCCATCTGCGGCCTGCGAATCAGTACCTTCACCGACCTGCTGCAACAAGCGGAACAGTTGGAGCAGCAGATTCCCGCCCCGTTCACCGTGCTGGCACATGGCGATTTCAACATCGACAACATTCTCTATGATCCCCGGCAACAGCAGATCCATTTTATCGACCTGCACCGCACCGCCCAGATGGATTTTGTGCAGGATATCTCCGTGTTCATGGTCTCCAACTACCGTTTGCAGGTTTTTACGCCGCCGGTGCGACGCTGCATTCGCAAACAGGCGGAAGCGATCTACACCGTCGCCCGCCAGTTTGCCGAATCCCACCACGACACCACCTTTGAGCTGCGCCTAGCACTGGGTCTGGCACGGTCGTTTGCCACTTCAACCCGCTTTGTCTCCGACCATGCGTTGGCACACAAGATGTTCTTGCGGGCGCACTACCTGCTGGAGCAGGTGACCTGCCATCCGCAACCTGATTCCTACCACATCCCACTCAAGGAGCTCTTCGATGGCTAAATGCAGAATCGGTGTCGTCGGCATCCCCGGCGCGTGGTCCACCGAGGCGCTGGCCGATGCCGTGGAGGCGAAAACCGGCTTCCGGCTGATCATTGATATGGCCAAGGTTCATCTCGATCTGGCGCGCAACTGCCTCTACTTCGGCAAGCATGATCTGTGCGCCCTTGACGGGCTGCTGGTCAAAAAAATCAGCCCGAAATACAAGCCGCACACGCTGGATCGGCTGGAGCTGCTGCGGGTGGCCGAGCGCAACGGGGTAAGGGTCTTCAGCCCGGCGGAAAAGATCCTGCGTCTGGTCGATCGCCTAAGCTGCACCATCACCCTGCGCAACCACGATATTCCGATGCCTGCCACCTGCATCACCACCGATCCCGAAGCGGCGCTGGCCGCCATCAACCGTTTCGGCGATGCCGTGCTCAAACCGCTCTACTCCACCAAGGCGCGCGGCATGGTCTATATCCAGGCCGGAGAAAAGAAGAAGCATATCCGCGAGGCACTGCACACCTTCCACCATAAAAACCCGATGCTCTATGTGCAGAAGAAAATCGCCCTGCCGGGGCAGGATCTCGGCATCGCCTTCCTCGGCGGCGACTATCTCGGCACCTACGCCCGGGTCGCCAACGACAACAGCTGGAACAGCACCATCCACAGCGGCGGAAGGTATGCCCCCTACACCCCGTCGGACAGATTGATCGCATTGGCACAACGCGCCCAGCAGCCGTTCGGGCTCGATTTCACCACCGTGGATGTGGTGGAGAGCGAGGACGGGCCGATGGTATTCGAGGTCTCCGCCTTCGGTGGCTTTCGCGGACTGAACGAGGGGGCAGGCATCGATGCCGCCGCGCGCTATGTCGATTATGCCGTGGAGCAACTGGCATGAGCCTTGACGCTGCAACCCGCATGTTGCTGAACCGCCAGCCCCTGCGGGAGGAGAAGCTGTGCCTGCATATGCGCGCCGTCACCGTGGCGATCCGCAGCAACCGCCCGCAACTGCTGGATCAACTGCGCCACTATTTCCGCCACCTCCCCACCGAGCGCGCGTGTGCATCGGCACCGACCATGGAGCTCATGATCGTCGATCAACCGCCGCTGCAACTGGATATTCCGTGGCGGGAGTGGAAACGCGAGGCGGGCAAGCAGGGACACAAAGATGCCTATGTCGATGGCGAGGGCTTCCGGCTGATCCGCAAGGTGCGTACCGGGATGCTGTTCCTGCAGTCGGCAAAGCGCGCCATTGCCGCCGGCCCATGCCAGCGCTACTGCAACCAGATCGTCAATTTCATCCTCAACCAGCAGATGAACGCACTGCAACAGCGCGGCTGGTTGATCTGCCACGCCGCGGCGGTGGAACACGATGGACGCGCGATCGCGCTGGCAGGCTTCTCCGGCGGCGGCAAGTCCACCGCCATGCTCCATTTGATGGCGGACGCACGCTGGAACTTCGTCTCCAATGACCGACTCTTTCTCCGCCGACAGCCCGACGGCATCGCCGTCGAAGGGGTGGCCAAGCTGCCTCGGGTCAATCCCGGCACGCTGCTGCACAACCCCAAGCTGCGCCCCATCCTGACCGATCAGCGCATCGGTGAGCTGGAGGCGATGCCCGCCGACGCGCTATGGCAACTGGAAGAGAAATACGATGTCGATGTGATCGATCGTTACGGAAACGGGCGCATCCACCACCAGGCGCAGCTGGCGCACTTCATCATCCTCAACTGGTCGCATGACAGCAACGACCCCACCACCATTGCGCGGGTGCGCCTTGCAGATCGCCCGCAGCTGCTGCAGGCGATCATGAAATCGCCCGGCCCCTTTTATCAGCACCGTGACGGCAGCTTTCAGCGTAACGACGCCCCGCTGCCGCAAGCCGACTACCAGCGGGTACTGGCAACAGCGGATCTGCGCGAAGTCCGGGGAAGGGTGGATTTCGACGATCTCTACCACTACTGCAACACGGAGCTAAGTAGATAACATGCGCAGATCGCAACAGTCCGTCCGTGGCAATTCGCGGTTGGAAACCGCTCCTACCGCCCGTAGGAGGGGAATCCTTTCCCCGAACCCATCCGTGGTCGCGATGCCGACTTCTCGCGAAGTCGTCATCACATGACCCGACAGCTACTGTTAATGCGCCAGGGGGCATCCAAACGCGAGCAACCCCAAAGCCTGCATAGCAAAGCCAAACGGCGGGCGCAGCGCATGGGCATCTGGCTGGCGCGGCACGACAAGGTGCCGGACAGCATCATCTGCGCCTCCAATCCGCTCGCCATCGTCACCACCACCAAAATGGCCAAGGCGATGGGGTTTGATCTACGCAACATTCTCATCGTGGATGCGATCCCCGGCGCGCTGGAGAGCCTAGCGCAGGAGCAGCAGCGGGTGTTGATCGTGGGAACGCACCGGGATCTGCAACCGTTTCTGACCGCACAACCGCTGATGAGCCCCGGTGACCTGATTCTGTTGCAGCCGGATGGCGAGATCGCACGCCATATTGACGCGAAATCATTGCCGAAAAAGTTCCCCTACCCCGACATCCACCACCATGAGTTACGCGCCCGACCTGCCTACTACTACCGTCAATCCTCCGTCATTCCCTACCGCATCGGTAGCAGCGGAGTGGAGATCCTGTTGATCACCTCCAGCAGCGGAAGCCACTGGGTAGTGCCGAAGGGGATTCAAGAACCGGGCATGACGGCTGCCGAATCCGCGGCCAAAGAGGCCGAGGAGGAGGCGGGCATCCTGGGCGTTGTTGCGCCGGAACCGCTGGGCAGTTACCGCTACCGCAAATGGAAAAGCGACTGCGAAGTGGCGGTGTTTGCCATGCAGGTCACCGATGAGTTGCAGGAGGCCGCATGGCAGGAGTCCCATCGCAAGCGCCAATGGTGCACCGTCGAGGAGGCGCTCTCTAGGCTGCAACAACCGGCATTAAGGCCGCTGATCCGACAATGGGCGGAGAAGCAATGAATCCCCAGTTCGTCGCGCTGGTTCGCCACGGCGCCTACCGGCAAATCACCGACGCGCCAAGCGCCCTCCAGCCCTTCCCGCTCACCGAAGCAGGGCGCCGCCATGCCTGGCAGAGTGCCGACCATCTGCAGGCATTCAGCAATCAGCACGCCATTCCAATCGCCACCACCATCCACAGCTCGCCGTTGTTGCGGGCGTGGCAGACCGCCGAGGCGATCACCCAGATCCTGCCCGGAAGATGGCAAATCGTTGAGGATGCGCGCCTGTGTGAACGCGCGGTCGGCAGCGTCGCCAACCTCACCATCGACACCATCGAACAGATCGTGGCCAACGACCCCCGATACGACCCGCTTCCTCGCGGGTGGAAAAGCGACAGCGGTTTCCGCCTCCCCTTTCCGGGGGCGGAATCCCTGCTGGAGGCGGGGCAACGGGTCGCCACATACCTTACCGACACCATGCAACGGCAGGGCAACGCTCCCTCATCCCTCCACATCGTGGTCGGCCACGGTGCCGCCTTCCGCCACGCCGCCCACCACCTCGGGGTGCTGTCACGGGAAGAGGTGGGCGCGGTAAGCATGTACCATGACCAACCCGTTTTCCTCCGCCTCGACCCCGGGCGGCAGTGGCGGCTTGCCGGTGGAAAATGGAAACCGCGTCGCACCACCGACACCCACACCGATTAACCGATGGCTCCACTCCGCCTCCCTCGCTACCACGGCAGCCAATGGCTGCGCGCCAATCTGCCCACCGAGGTGGAAAACTGGCTGAACGGCAACCACCATCTACTCCGCCACCGGCAGGGCGGCAGCGCCAAGGCGCGCGCAAAACTGCAGCAGACCCTTGCCAACCACACATGGCAGTGGCCGCGGCGCGACATCTGTTTCATCTCCGACCTGCACGCCGACACCGATGCCCTGTTTGACGCCCTGATCGCCAGCGGAGGAATCGAGAAGACCGGGCCGAAGGATCACCAGTTCCGCCTCACCCGAGAGGGGAAAGAGATGTTGTTCATCCTTGGCGGCGATTTTTTTGACAAAGGGCCGGGCAACCTGCGCCTCTTGCGGGCAATCCATCATGTGGCCAACCGCGGTGCACGGCTGCGTATCCTTGCCGGCAACCACGATATTCGGGTGCTGCTGGGAATGCGCAGCGCGGCACAGTATAAAAACAGCGTCAATGATCATTTCTTCATCCGCATGGGCAAAAAAGCGATCCCCATGCTGCGCGAAATCCGCGACAGCTACCTGAACAGCAGCGATGCGCTGCGGGACATCCCCGATGATGCCACCTGCCTGCGCCTGCTGTTGCCCGATAGCGCATGGCAACACCAGTTTTCCCAACGGGCAGCGGCAATGATGCCGCCCTCGGCGGTAGCGCGTGAGCTACGCAAGGTCGAACAAAAGTCCGCCCGCTTCGCCAGCCAGTGCGCCAAGGCAGGATTGTCACTGCGTGAGGTCTATGCCGCCTGCCATCAGTGGCAACGGCTTTTTCTACAAAAAGATGGAGAGTTTTACTGGTTTTTCAACAAGATGAAACTTGCTTGCCGCAAAGGCTCCTTCCTCTTTGTTCACGCCGGGGTTGACGATCACTTTGCCAGCCTGCTTGCGCAGCACGGCGCGGCCAAACTCAACCGCCAGTTCCGACATCAGCTCAAAGCCAGCCCGTTTGACTGTTACTACGGCAGCCATGCCAACACCATCCGCACCAAATATCGCACCGACGATCATCAATTGACCCGCCACGGCAGCTGGGATCTGCACAGCGTGGGGATTCACACCATCGTCCACGGACATCGCAACCTGCTCCATGGTCAACGCATCGCGCTGCGCAAATCGATCGTCCATTTTGAGTGCGACATCACCCTTGATGCCCATTCACGAAGCCA
>WFMN01000127.1 GCA_015489095.1 Mariprofundaceae bacterium
CCTTGACCCGCGCGGCATCGTCGGCGTCGAAGCCCGCGACCAAACCGTCCAGCTTGGCCGTTGCCCGCGGCGACAGCGGCGCCACCTCGGCAATACCATCGTGCGCCGCCAACGCCTGCAGCCAGCGCACCTCCACCGTCACCCGCGCCTTGATCAGCCCGAACTCGCTGAAGATCGGCTGCAACGCCGCCACCCGTTTTGCATAGCGCCCATCCAACGGCGACAACGCCATCAATCCGACATCACTCATCTCGTTTATGCTCCTAAAAAATTGTAACTATTCGGCCACAAGCTGTAACTGTTCAGGTCGCCCTTGGTTTGTTCGATAGCAAGGCGAACACGCTTTAGTGTGCTATTCGCACATGAGCATGTTCAACGCAGCTATCGGGCAAAGCATGGGATGAGCTGAACAGTTACCTTCAGGTTGGAAGAGCCGCTGCTTGCCACAACGCCTGCCACCACTGCAGGTAGTGCTCCAAACCACCGCGCTTGGCCAGCGACACGGCGGAAAAGACCGTGCCCGACCACAGCCAGGTGGTGATCATGGCGAAAAAGAGGGTCACAGGCCCCATGCGACGGTGGGCCGCCCACAGCGACAACCCGATCATCGGCCACACCAGCACCACCACCACCAGCGCGTCCCGCGCCCGATGGAGCAGCAGATGGCCGGCTCCCGGCAGCAGCGTGGCCACCGTCGCCACCAGCCAGGTGCGTTCCGGCTTCGGTGCCGGATGCTGCTGCAACCAGCGGTTGGCCAGCGCCCCGTGGTTACCGGGCAGCGCCACCTGTGGTCGCACCGCCCGATGCGCGCGCATGGTAAACAGCTCCGCCGCCACCAGCATCCGCGACCGCCACGGGTCGCCCGCAGCCAACGCCGCTGCCGCCCCCCGCAACATCGCCGCCGCCTGCTTCAGGTCGCCGCTTTGCCCCTGCTGGATCGCCTGCCACCACGCCTCCTGCGGCGCGGCGTGACCGACCGCCGGCGCCGCGGCCATCAGCATGGCCATCAGCATGGCCACCACCAGAGCGTGCCACCATCCGCGCCCACGGGCGTATGCGATCATCCTCATTGTGGCGAGAGCACGCCCTGTTTCAGCAGCAGGACGCGATCCGACGCCTCCGCCAGCAGGTGGCTGTGGGTCACCATCACCACCGCCGTCCCCATCTTGCGGCACGCCTGAAGCATCAGAGAGAAGACCACCTCCGCCGAGGCTTCGTCGAGGTTGCCGGTGGGTTCGTCCGCCAGCAGTAGCGCCGGTTGCCCGATCAATGCCCGCGCCACCGCCACCCGCTGCGCCTCGCCCCCCGACAGCTTGCCCGGGATATGGTCCAGCCGCGCCTCCAAGCCGAGCTCCGCCAGCAGGGAGGCCGCCCGGTCGCGCATCGAGCGCGCGCCATCTCCCCCGCGAATCTGCAGCGGAAGCATCACATTCTCCAACGCCGTCAATTCAGGAATCAGGTGGTGCGCCTGATAGACAAACCCCAGTTTTCGGTTGCGGAACCGCGCCTGTTCGCGCGCGGAGAGGGTAAACAGCGCCACCTCCTCCAGGGTCGCGCTACCCCGATCCGGCGGCTCTAGGGTGCCGATCACCTGCAGCAGCGTGCTCTTACCGGAGCCCGATTCGCCGACAATGGCCACGAACTCACCCGCCGCCACGCGAAAGCTGACATCGCGCAACACCGACAGCCTTCCCTGCGGGGTGGCAAACCCCTTGCACAGACCACGAACCTGAAGCATGCGGATCAGCTCAGGAGGCGATCACCTTCTTGATCGTACTCTTCACCCGCGCCTTCTGGTAGGCCTCCACGGTCTTCAGCACCTGCGGAAACTCCTCAACGATCTTCTTGAAATCGGAGCGTTTCAACTCCATCAGCTCCACATCGCCCACCGCGACCACCGTGGCGGTACGCTCCTTGTCGCTCAGCAGCGAGACCTCGCCGAAAAAGGAGCCCTCGCTCAGCACCCCGAGATCCACCTGCTTGCCGGGATGGCGAAAATCCTCGGTGGTCACCGACACCTTGCCCGAGCGAATGAGAAAGCAGGAGTCGCCGGCATCGCCTTGCCGCACCACACACTCGCCATCGGCAAAGGCGCGGCGGGTAAAATAGCCGGTGAGCGCCTTGTAGGCATCGACGGGGATCCCCTTGAACAGATCGGAGATCGCCAGCACCCGCTCCAGCACCCGCTGACGGTAAAACTTCTCCACCGTCTCGCTGATCGAGGGAAAGCGCTTCACCCAGTCGTCGAAGGTGGCGCGGTCGATCTCCATCAGGCTGGTCTGCCCCTCGGCGATGGCGTCGTCCACATAGTTGCTGCGCGACATAAAGGCGTACTCGCCGAAAAAGTCGCCCTCGCCGAGGCGACGCACCAATGTGCGCTCGCCCTGCGGGTTCACCGCCTCCAGCCGCACCGCCCCCGTGCCGATCAGAAAGAGGACGCCGCCGGGGTCGCCCGCGCGCACGATCGTTTCACCATCCTCGGCGGTGCGCAGCTTGAGGCAGTCGATAAAGGCGTTGAGCTCATCGCCGGAGAGACCGGAGAGCAGCGGCGTGTTTTGCAGTTGCACCCGCGGCTTCGCGGCTGCGGCGGAGCCGTCGCCCTCCCACGCATCCCCCCGTTCGCGCGACAGCTCCTTGAGCCGCTCCAGCGCCCGCTTGTTGTTGGGATCATGGCGCAACACGATCTTGCTGAGCGCGATCGCCTGCACCACAAACCCCTCATCGGCGTAGTAGCCGGCCACCGCGTTGTACTCGCGGATCGCCTCCTCGGTTTTACCGGTTTTCTCCAGCAGTTCCGCCATTTTCGCCCATGAACGGGCATCCTTGGGATCCTGCTCGTGGATCTGGGTAAACAGCGCCAGCGCCCCCTCCAGATCCCGCTTCAACAGCGCGTTGCGCGCCTCGGTTTTCAACTCTGCCAATGTAGCCATCTTACTCATACCTCAACACATCTGCCGGCGGCACCGCCGCGGCCCGCCACGCGGGATAGAGCGTCGCCGCCATCCCCACCACCAGGCTGACCACCACGACCCAGGCGACCGACACCGGATCGATCGCCGACGGCACATGATCAATATAATAGACATCGCCGGACATGAAGGTCACCCCCAGCACCTTTTCCAACCACGCCAACAGCGGCTCCAGCTTCCACGCCAGCGCCACCCCGGCCACCCCGCCGATCAGCACCCCCAGCCCGCACAAGATCGACCCCATGATGAAGAAGATACGCACGATCATGCCGTCGGTCGCTCCCACCGTTTTGAGCACCGCCACCTCTTTCTTGCGCTGCATCACCACCATGATCAGCGACATCACCATGTTGAACACTGCCACCAGCACGATCAGCGACAAGATCACCCCCATGGTGATGCGCTCGGTTTTCAACGCCTTGAAAAAGGAGCTGTGGCGCTGCATCCAGCTCACCACCCAGGCATCGGGCAGCTCGCTGCGCAGCTCGGCTGCCACCGCGCGCGCGAGATCGCGATCCGTAAGGCGGATCTCCACCCCCGTCACCCGATCGCCCAAGCGATTCAGCCGCTGCACCGAATCGAGCGATGCCAACGCCAAGCCGACATCATACTCGTAGAACCCGGAATCGAAAATCCCCACCAGATGGAAGGCACGCATCCGCGGCGTCATCCCCGCCGGCGACACCCCGCCCACCGGCGTCAACATGCGCACATCGTCGCCGACGCGCGCCCCGATCTTGCGCGCCAGATCCTTGCCTAGCACCACCTCAAACGGCGCGTTGCCTAGAAAGCGCCCCTGCACCACATGGCGGCGCAGCTCCTCCTCCCGCTCCGGCTCCACCCCCTTCAGAATCGCACCGGCGCTGATCGCCCCCTCGGAGAGCAGCACCTGACTGCTGATGTAGGGCGCCACCTCCCGCACCTCGGGATGGCGGCGAATGGTGGGCAACCAGCCGCGCCAATCCGCCGTGGTGGTGCCGCTCCCCTGCACATCGATATGGGAAGAGAAGCCTAAGATGCGCTGTTTCAACTCTTTATCGAAGCCGTACATCACCGACAGCACCACGATCAAGGCCATCACCCCGATCGCCATCCCCACGGTGGAGCTCCAGCCGATCAGCGACACCAGCCGCTCATCGGAACGGGCGCGCAGATAGCGCCGCGCCAGCATCCACTCACAGCCGAACACCCGATCCGCCCTAGAGGGGTTACCCCTCGCTATGGGCGATAAACAGCCCCTTGTTGACATCGCTGATGCTCACCATCCCGATCAGCAGGTTGTCATCGTCGGTCACTGGGATGCGGCGCAGGTTTTTCAGCCCCATGTAGGAGGCCGCCTTGAGCACCGGCATCTCGGCCGACACCGTCATCGGCTTCGGCGTCATCACCTCGCCCGCCGTTTTCCGCAGCATGGCGCCATACTCGGCCTCCATCTCCTCGAAATCGCGGGTATGCACCGCGTCGTGCACATACTCGCCCATGTTCGGAAAGAGCGGCAGCATTACATCGCGGATGGCCACCACGCCCAACAGCCGGTTGTCACCATCCACCACCGGCACCGAACCACAGCCGCGCATCACCATTTTACGCACCACCGAAGCGAGCGGTTCATCGACGCTCGCCGTGACCAATGCCGTGGACATCACATCCGATACTTTCATGGGGCAAATCCTCCTTGATCTCCTTGATCTCCTTCATCTCATCGCAACAAGTCCGTCCGTGGCAATTCGCGGTTGGAAACCGCTCCTACCGCCGGTAGGAGGGGAATCCTTTCCCCGAACCCGCCCATGGCCGCGATGACGACTTGTTCGCATTTACGATGCGCTCAAGCTACGAAAAGATAGCTGAAAATCCAGTCACCACCGCCACTACGCCTCCCGCCATCAGGGCAGCGGCGAGGTCATCGGCTATGATTGACCACCACGCAGGCCCCGCATGCTCCAAGCGGCGGATCGGCCACGGCTTGGTGATATCAAACAGACGAAAGGCAATAAAACAGGCGATCAACCACGGCCACGAAAGCGCGACAAACGGCGCGGCCACGGCGATCGTCAACCACTGCCCCGCCCACTCGTCGATCACAATCCACCCCGGATCCTGCTCCTCAAGCGTCGGCAGCACCACGGCGCACACCGCGCATCCGAGCAGCGTGATCCCGATCACAGCGCCGAGCAACACCCCCTCACCCTGACGCCACAGCCACCACCCCGGCCACAGCGCCGCCAGCGAACCCCAGGTTCCCGGCGCCCGCGGCAGCCAACCGCTGCCCAAGCCGGCCGCCAGCCATTCAGCCGCGCGCCGCAAAGTGGTCAAACCCCCGTTTCGCCTCCACGCGCCGGCCGCGATAGCGCACCTCGACCCCCGCGCCCGCCGCCACCGCGCCGATCCTCACCCCGCCCAACCCGGCGAGCCGCCCCTCCAGTTGCGGCTCGGCGCAGCAGAGCAGGGCGTAGTCCTCACCCCCAGATATCACCAGATCGAGGGCGTCATCCCACGCCGCGGACAAGGCGGCCACCTGCGGCAGCGCATCGAGCGTCAGCAGCAACCGCACGCCGCCAGCCTCCGCCAGATGGCCGGCATCCTGCACCAGCCCGTCGCTGACATCGATGCAGCAGCGCACTCCCATGGCACGCAGCGCCACCCCCTCCGCCAAACGGGCATTCACCCGCGCGAAGGCGTCGATCCATGCTCCCGAACGCTCCCCCTGTCGCCACTGCCGGAGCCCCGCCGCCGCCAGCCCCACCGCGCCGAACAGCCAGACGCCGTCCCCCACCTTAGCACCGCCGCGGCACATCGCCGTCCCGGAAGGAAGCGTCCCCGCCACCGTCACCGTCAGGCCGTTGGTCGCGGCGCGCACCGAATCGCCGCCCGCCACCACCACGCCGGAACGCGCCGCCCCCCGCAGCACGCCGCGCCCCATCGCCTCCAGCGCCTCCGCACCCTGCGCCATCAACGCCACCCAGCACCAGCGCGCCACCGCTCCCATCGCCGCCAGATCGGAGAGTGCCGCCTGCAGGGCGCGATCCGCCGCCTGCTGCAAATCGAACCCACGCGGCCAATGCACCTCCTCCAGCGCGCTATCGCTGCTCACCACCAGCGACTCCCCCGCGGGCAGGGTATGCACCGAGGCGTCATCGCCGTTGGCCACCTCGGTTAAGCCGTCATCCACCCCCTGGGAGTGAAACAGGCGGGCAAGGAGCGCAAACTCCCCCATCAACCATCCCCTTGGGCCGCCGGAACCAGCCACTTGGCCGCCGCGATCCCCAGCTCGTAGAGCAGCAGCATCGGCAGCGCCAACAGGGTCTGCGAGATGATATCGGGCGGGGTCAAAATCGCCGCCAAGATAAAGGCCCACACCACCACATAGCGCCGCTTCGCCGCCAACGCCCGCACCTCCACCAGATCCAGCCGCACCAATAGCAGCACCACCAGCGGGATCTGGAACACCAGACCGAAGGCAAACAGCAGCTTGAGCACCAAGGTTAAGTACTCGCGCACCGCGGGAAGCGCCTGAATGGTATCGGTCGCCAGCCCGAAAAAGAACTGAAAAACCAGCGGGAACACCACAAAAAAGGCGAAAGCGCCCCCCAACAGCAGCAGCGTCAAGCTGGCGAAAAAGGCGGCGAGAAAGGTGCGCTTCTCGTTGCGGTACAACCCCGGCGCCACGAAGGCCCAAAAGTGGTAAAAGGTGAAGGGCGCGGTGAGAAACAGGCTAAGCAGCATGGCGATCTTCAGGTAGGTAAAAAAGAGATCGGGGGCGTTGAGAAAGACCAGCGGGGTGCCCGGCGGCAGGGCGGCGCGAATCGGTTGCGAGATGAACTGGAATGCGACATCGGAGAAGCTCATCACCGCCACCACCCCGATCAGGTAGATGAGAACGATCCAGATCAGGCGGCGGCGCAGCTCGCGCAGGTGGGACATCAGCCCCTCCATCATCGGCTCACTGCTCATCGCAGGCTAATGGTCGTGGGAACGCTGTTCGGTGTTGGTCGCGGTGGAGTCGGCCGGTCGCACCGTCTCCTGAATCGATGCCACCGCCTGATCCACGCTCTTTTTGGTCTCGTCGATCGGCGCGGTGATCAGCATCTTCTCGATCTCGATCTGCTCCTTGGCCTGATAGAACCACTGGCGCACGGTGCGCACCATGGTGGCGATCTGGCGAAAAAACTCCGGGATACGCTCCGGGCCTAACACCACAAAGCCCAGCAGGCCGATCAGCAGCAACTCAAACAGCCCGATATCCGGCATCGCGGGTTACGCGTTCGGGCTGGCCTGATCCCGCGGCTTCTCCTGCTTGTTCTCGCCCTCGATCGGCGCATCATCGGCCATATTGACACGAAAACTCTTGATGCCGCGCGCCAATCCCGAACCGATCTCCGGCAGCTTCTTGGCGCCGAACAGCACCAGCACGATCACCAGAATCAAAATGAGCTCCGTTGTTCCTAATCCCATCATGCACCTCTTTTTTACGCGAAGTCGTCCGCGCCGCAGTGTAGCAGGCAACGGCAATCATGCCACCGATTCCGCGGATTGCAGATCCACCCCAGCATCTCTACCGTTGGCCAGACACCATGCTCACCATCCACTTCACCACACAGCTTGACCGCGCCATCAGCTACGGCGAGTCCTGTTTTGAAACCGTCGCCGCCATCGATGGCGCCCTCTTCGACTGGCCGCGCCACCTAGCGCGCCTCGCCACCGGTTGCGACCGCCTCGCCATCCCGCTCAAGACCCGCGACCTCGCCCGCATCACCGCCGCCGCCGAGCAGGCGATCGGCGATCACGACCACATCATCCGGCTGACGATCTCCCCCGGCGAGGCCGAATGGGGGCTCACCAGCCCGGCGGAGGCGCCCAGGCTGTGGGTGCAACACCAGCCGCGCACCCCTCGCCCACCCGCCCGTCTGATCAGCATGGAGCACCCCACCGGCGGACACCCTATCGAAGCAAAGTTCAGCAGCGATTACAGCATGATGCTTCGGCATGGCGGGCGTACCATCCTGCAACGGGGAGCGATGCCGCTGCTGTGGCACCACGGCCGCCTCTGCAGCGCGGCCAGCGCCAATATCGCCCTCCACCACGACGGCCGCTGGCTCACTCCCGACACCGAACCGGGTGGTGTGCTGCCCGGGGTTATCCGCCACCACCTGGTCGCCGCGGGGCTGCTCCACCCCTGCCGCTGCGACCGCGCCACCCTCGCCGCCTGCGACGCCATCGTGCTACTCAACAGCGGCGCGCTGCTGCAGGAGGTGGCGGCGGTGGATGGCCGCCCCCTCGCCCCCTCGCCGGCAACCGCGAAACTGACAACAGCGCTGCACGCCATCATCCGGGAGCAGCGCCAGTGACCGCCCGCCGCATCATCATCGGCTGCGCCCTGCTCGCGCTGATTGCTGTGGGCGCGGGGCTTTGGGGCAACGCCCTGCTGCACCGCCCCCGTCCGGTTCCACCCACCACCGTCGTCATCCCGGCGGGGGCAAGCGGCCAGCAGGCGATCCGCCGACTGGCACAGGCCGGAGTGATCGACCACCCCCGACTGCTGCGGCTCTACGGCCGCCTGACCCGCCAGAGCGGCCGCATCCAGTCGGGCTGGTACCACTTCAGCGGCGGCGTCACCCCTGTTGACGCCCTCCACACACTGGTCGCGGGGAAGGTGATGCAGTTTCAGGTTACCGTGCCGGAGGGGCTGCGCAGCAGCGAGATTCTGGCGCTGCTGGCCAAGGCGACCGGCATCCCGCTCCCCCGATGGCAACAGGCGTGGCATGCGTTGCACGGCAAGGAGGGAATCCTGCTGCCCGACAGTTGGCGCTACACCCGCCCGCTGCAGCCGCGCGCGCTGCTCACGCGGATGATCCGCGCCCAGCAACAACTGCTCGCCACCTTGGAGCCGGATCGCAGCCGATGGCAGCGGCTGCGCATCATCGCCTCGATCATCGAAAAGGAGACCGCGCTGCCGGAAGAGCGGCCGATCATCAGCGCGGTGATCCGCAACCGGCTTCAGCGCCACATGCCGCTGCAGATGGATCCCACCATCATCTACGGCCTCTACCGGATCGACGGCCGCTTTTCCGGCGACATCACCCGCCGCGACCTGAAACGCGACACGCCGTGGAACAGCTACCTCCACAAGGGGCTGCCGCCCACCCCCATCTGCCACCCGGGGCGCGGCAGCCTGATCGCCGCCGCACACCCTGCCGCCAGCCACGCGCTCTACTTCGTCGCCAACGGCAAGGGTGGACACAACTTCGCGCAAACATTGGCGGAACACCAACAGAATGTGGCCGCCTTCCTGCACGGCCAGAAACGGTGAGCCGGCCAGCCGCGCTCACCCTGCCGGAACAGGTGGAGGGGCTGCTGCGGCGGCAGGCGATCCTCAAGGGATGGTCGCGGCAGACGCTGGCTGCCTACAGCCTCGACCTCGCCCATTTCTGCCACTATCTGAAGGGGCTTGATCCGCCCGTATCGCCCAACCACGCCGAGCGGGAAACGGTGTTGGCCTACCTGACACACCTCACCGCCAGCGGGCTCAAACGGGCCACCATCGCCCGCCGGCGCAGCGCGCTGTCGGTCTGGTTTCATCTGCTGCAACAGGAGGGGCTGCGCGAGGACGACCCGGTGCGCAACCTGCCGCGCATGCGTCCCGAACGCCGCCTGCCCAAGGCGATCAGCGAGGAGGCGGTGGAGGCGCTGCTGCAGGCGCCCGACACCACAACCACCATCGGCCTGCGCGACCGCTGCATGCTGGAGCTGACCTACGCCTCGGGGCTGCGGGTCTCCGAACTGGTGGCGCTGCGGCTGGAGCAGATCGACCGCCGGCGCGCGCTGCTGCGCATCATCGGCAAGGGCAACAAGGAGCGGCTGATCCCCTTCGGCGAGAGCGCCGCCCACTGGCTCGACCAGTGGCTGACGCAGCGCCCCGACAAGGGGGGCGTTCTCTTTCCCGGGCGCAAGGGAGCACCGATGGGGCGGCACAACTTCTGGAAACGGATCCAGCACTACGCGCTGCTGGCCGGGATCGACCCGCCGCCATCCCCCCACACCCTGCGCCACGCCTTCGCCACCCACCTGCTCAACCACGGCGCCGATCTGCGCGCGGTGCAGCAGCTACTTGGTCACGCCAACATCACCACCACCGAGATCTACACCCACATCGCGCAGGAGCGGCTCAACCAACTGGTCAACGCCATCCACCCCATGGGCGACAACGCACGGGAGTAGCGATGATGACGACTTCGCAAGAAGTCGGCATCGCGGCCACGGACGGGTTCGGGGAAAGGATTCCCCTCCTACAGGCTGTAGGAGCGGTTTCCAACCGCGAATGGCCACGGACGGACTTGTTGCGATCTGCTCAGCAACGCCGGCGTGCCGGAAGCCCCGTGACGGATTCGGCATGGTTACCCAACATCGCTTCCGCACCTTCGCCTCTCCGACCCCGAACGCGATTGTATCGCGTATGGCGCCAATACGACACCATGCCGTTGTAAATATGGCGTCATACCCGCAGGATTCACCATTGACATCATCATCCGTTTCGGCAAGAGGAGCAACCCCATGACAGCAAAAACAGAACGCATCTCTGTGCGTGTGCCGGAAAACATCCACGCGCTGCTCAGCCGTGCCGCCGGCGCGTTGGGTTCGAGCATGAACCAGTTTATCTTGCAAACAGCGATTGACCGCGCCAAGGAGGTGGTCGAAGATGAGCAGATCATCCGCCTGAGCGGCGAATCGAGCCGCCTCTTTTTCGACACGCTGGACAACCCGCCCGCCGCCAACGCCAAGCTGATCGCCGCAGCTACGGGCAATTGCTCATGATGGACGCCATCAGGAGAACGCTACTGGTCGCGGAAAACCTCGGCATCATCGGCTTCTTTGCCGATGCCAAACACCATGCGGTCAGATCATACTATGCACAGTTCGGCTTCATCTCCTTCCGCGACCAGCCGCTGGAGATGTTTCTACCGCTGGCGACACTGCGCCAAGCATGTGCAGACGCAGACGGAAGGTAGGCTAGGTCAATCTGCCGTAGGAGTGGAGGCCGGAGAGGTACATATTGACCCCGACGAAGCAGAACAGTGTCACCACAAAGGCGATCACCGACCACCACGCCAGCACCCGGCCGCTCCAGCCGTGCGACACCCGCACATGAAGCCAAGCACCATAGACCAGCCACACGATCAGCGCCCAGGTCTCCTTGGGATCCCATGACCAGTAACCGCCCCACGCCTCGGCCGCCCACGCAGCACCTAGGATAGTCGCCAAGGTGAAGGCGGGAAAGCCGATCATCACCGCGCGATAGCCGAGCAGATCGAGCTGCTCTAGAGTGGGAAAGATCGCCAGCAGCTCCGTTTTCCCCCGCTGCTCAAGCCTAGCACGCAGCAGCCACGCCATCCCGGCCGCGCATGCGACCGCAAACGAGCCGTAGCCGATAAAGTTCAGCGGCACATGGATCTTCATCCAGTAGGATTGCAGCGCCGGCACCAGCGGCTTGATATCCGCCTGACCGATCGAGCCCAGCCAGACCGAGAAGAAGACCGCGCACGCCACCAGAAACATCACAAACGCGCCGAGGCCGGTGGTTTTGTAGCGCCGTTCAAAGGCGAGATAGATAATGCTGATGATGCAGCACAGCAGGATAAAGACCTCATAGAGGTTGGAGACCGGCGCGTGGCCGATTTCACCACCTAAGAACTGGTAGGACTCATACCAGCGCAGCAGCAGCGCTGAGCCGCCGGCATAGACACCGCCCCACGCCGCCAGCGATCCCATCTTGCCGATAAAGCTCGCCGGCGCGAATAGCTGCGCGATGTAGCAGATGGCGGAGAAGAGAAACAGCACATTCATCGCCATGATGATCTTGCCGGAGACCATGTTGGATTGATCGGTGTAGGAGATCTGCGACGGCGCCGGTTCCAGCAGCGACCACAACCCCATCAACAGCACCATCACCAGCGCGCCATCGAGCCACGGCACCAGCTTACTTTCCCAGCCGGGCACCCCGGCATCATCGCCGCGCGACAGCAGCGCGCCGACACCGATCCCGGCCAGCACGCCGGCGCCTCCCCACAGCGCCCCCGTCATGCTCAACATCTGAAATACAAACGCCGACTCGTCGTAGTCGCCACCGAACAGCGCCAGTGCCGCCATGCCGCCGATCAACCCCAGATAGGCCCAGCAGCGCAGCACCGCCAATTTGCCGCGGTAGATGATCATCCCTTCAGCGGGTTGTGTCATCGTCATCGTGTTCATAAGGCCTCCTTCGTTGCCGCATCATCCACCATCATTCCGGCGCAGGCTGGAATCCATCTTGCCACGCGCGCCATCTGTGGATGCCGGATCAAGTCCGGCATGACGGATTGGCTCACCTTTTCCTCCGCGCCTCCGCGGTACACACCGTCATTCCGGCGCAGGCCGGAATCCACCTGCTACGCCTCGTCACCAGAACCGGAACCGTAGCGCAGGCGGTTAAACAGTTGATGAAATTCCTCATCAAACATCAGCTTATTGCGGTTACTCATACCGGCAAGGTGCAACTTCACCCCATCCCCCTCGGTGGCGACCCGCAGCCACACCTTGCGGTGCGAGAGGTAGAACATGATGCACAGCCCCAACACCAGAATCGCGCTGCCGACCCAGACCACATTGATGCCCGGATCCCGCGCCAGCTCCAGCCCGGTGTAATAGACCTGATCATAATCCTCCAGCATCGGAATGTAGGGCCACGGCAGTTGCATCAATGTCTGCACCGACTGGATCACCCGCATCCCCATCTGCTGGATATCCGCCGGCCGATCGTCGCCGAACACATCGAAGATCGCCGCCTTGAAGGCGCGCAGGTTGGCCTCCTTGCCCGACTCCCCGCTCGCCCGACTGGTACGCTGCGCCAGATGGCGCACGAAGGCGTTGAACAGTTGCCACTCCTTGGGGTTGCTCAAGTCGATTCCCAGCGGCACCGCCTCGTAATCCTTGCTGTCGCCGGAGAACGACACCATCATGAACGAACCGCGGTTCTCGTCGCCGATCACAAACGGGTTCATGAAGCTCTTGATCTTCACCGATTTGAACCCCTTTCCGCGCAGCACGAACTCCACCGCGGGTCCCAAGTCTTGGAACTTCTTGGGCTCTCCCGGGTCGGCCATGTTCTCCACATTGAACGGCTTGAAGTTGGTCATCTCCAGCGTCACCGAGCTGTAGGGGTCCTTCCAGGTGTCATAGACACGGGTGTTGATCACGCTGCTTCTGCCCGTGCCATCGAGATGAAACAGCTTCATGCGGATGGCGGAACCGCCGTCGCCGAAGCTGGCTTGATAGATACGTACCCCCTTGTAATAGAGCGGCTTATTGACGATGATATCCTTGGTCAGCACCGGTTTGCCGTGGTCGATGATCGTCAGGTTGCTGCGAAACTCCTTCGGCATCCCGTTGGGAAAGAAGTTGATGGTGAACTTGTTGCACTGTACCTGAAACGGCATCGTCAGATGGCCGGTGCCCGTCCCCTGCACGAACATGATTTCGCTCTCCCTGCCCCCCTCCGGCACGCTCATGTCACCGCGAAAACCGAACTGCACGCTCATCCAGCCACCGATCAGGATCACCAGAATGGCGCCATGCACCAGAATGTAGCCCCACTTATGGCGCCGCCCGCGATCCCCGCGCAGCCACAGCACATCCCCGACCCGCTCCTCGATCCACCCCCACTCCGGCGCCAGCTTGCGGACACGCTCGGCAACCTCCGCCGCGGAGAGCCCCTGCTCCGTCCACTGCTGCTGATGCTCCATCCGCCTCCAGACGCGATCCGCCAGCGTCACCTTGCGCGCCCGCATCTCGCCCAGCATGCGCGGCACATTGCGCCACAGGCAGGCGGAGACCGACACCATCAAGAACCCGAGCAGCGAGATAAACCACCATGAGTGGTACATGTCGAACATGCCGAGCGAGCGCAGCACCCAGTACCACAACGGTCCGAACTGCTGCAGATAGTCGGTCTGCCCCTGATTCTGCAGCAGCACGGTGCCGATCGCCGACGCTAGCGCCAACACCGTCAGCAGCAGGATCGCCAGCGGCATGGAGCCCAGCCGCAGCAACAGGGTTTTAATCATGGATGAGGAAGCACTGTCTTTCATGGCGGCAACGCTAGCGCCAAGCGGGAATCTGTGTAAGCGAGCATACCGCGCTCCTTCCTCCATATCTCTGTCTCTCCGCGGTGAAAAAATCATGAACCACGAAGACACAAAGGCACAAAGAACGGATCTCATGCCGGTAGCGAATCAAGTCCAGCATGACGGATCCGGCATCCACCAACACCGCAGCCCATATAGATTCCGGGTCAAGCCCGGAATGACGGCCGCCCTTTTCCCTCCGCGCCTCCGCGCCTCCGCGGTGAAAAGATCATGGAACCACAAAGACACAAAGGCACAAAGAACGGATGTTATGCCGGACTTGATCCGGCATCCACTAACAC
>WFMN01000128.1 GCA_015489095.1 Mariprofundaceae bacterium
CCGGCTTGCGGCGAGTGCTGGCCGCAATCGGCTGATGGGCGGACTGGCAGTGGGGCTCCAGCGGGCAGTCGTGGCAGGCGGTTTTGCGTGCCTGGCAGCGGCAGGCGCCCAGTTCCATCATCGCCTGATTCCATGTGGCGGGCTCGCCTGCGCGCTCCAGCGCCTGTTGCGCCAGCCGCCACAGGAGGCGGTCGGTTGCCCGCGGCTGGTTGTGCCAGCGGCGCAGCACCCGTTTTACATTGGCGTCGACCACCGGGTGGGGAGCGTCAAAACAGGCGGAGGCGATGGCGCCGGCGGTGGACGCCCCGATGCCGGGAAGCGCTACAATCGCCTCGAACGACCGCGGAAACTGGCCGTCGTGCTGCTCCATGACGCGGCAGGCGGCGGCATACAGCAGCCGCGCCCGGCGGTAGTAGCCCAATCCCTGCCACGCTCTGAGTACCGCCTCCTCTCCGGCGGCAGCCAAGTCCGGCAGGGTGGGGAATTGTGTAAGCCACTGTTGGTAGCGCGGTAGCACGGTGGCCACCTGCGTCTGCTGGAGCATGATCTCCGAGATCCACACCCGGTAGGGGTCGCGGGTATGGCGCCACGGCAGGTCGCGCCGGTGGCTCCGATACCACGCCAGCAGCGCCGCCTCCGCGCCTTCCTGACATGATCCCATCCTACATTCCACGGAAGACAAAACGGTCATCGACCACCTCGAAGGTGAGGAAGAAAGTGGCACGATCCAGCCCCCAGGCGGAGGGGAGGGGGCGAAACGGTGCGGCGTCATGGATCGCCTGCACCGCGCTGGCGTTGAGGGTGTCGATCGGGCTGGGGCGCAAGATCTCCACCGCCACCAGTGAGCCGTCGCGGTCGATGCTCAGTTTGAGCAGCACCTGACGATCCTGCTCCGGATGCGCGTTGTAGTTGGCCTGCCCCGGTCGCCACTGCTCCTCAAGGGCGTTGACCAGCGCGTGGGCGTAGGGGGCGTACTTCACATCGCGGGTGTTGATCGGGATGTTGGCCTCGCGGCGCAGCGACGCTTTGGCCAGCCGCCGTTCACGATGGCGCGACTCTTGCGCGAAGGGGATCGATGAGGCCATCAACTGGGTCAGTGGAATCGGTTTCAGCTTCGGTTGCGGGTTGGGCTTCGGCTTGCTGGGCGCAATTTTACGCTTACTGGGGGCTTGGCGGTGGATGGTGGGTGGCGCGCGCCGCTTGGCCGGCTTCGGCCGTTTGGGGCGCGGCGTGGGCAGGGGGGGGACACGCGGCGCGGGCAGCGGCGGGCGCGGCGGTGCCGGGCGCGGGGCGATGACTGGCGCGCGCGCCAGTCGATTGACCTTGTCATGCAGCGGCTTGCTGGCGCCGACGATGGTCTGGTTGGCGATGGTGGTGGCATCCTTGTTCTTTTTCGGCTGCTTTTTCTTCGGTTGCTTGAATAGTACCACATCCATGATCTTCGGGCTTTTCTTGACCTTGGGTGGGTGCTGCGGCCGTTCGGTGCCGATCAAGAGTACCAGCATCAGATGGAGCAGCAGCGAGGCCAACAGCGCCCACAGCAGGCGCTTGTCCCACCGGGCGCTCCACTGCCGCCACCGTTGCCCGATCGATGCCGCTACCATGGTCGCAATCCTACCCGAGTGACAATGGCGCTGGCGATAGCGCCGTTGATCCATCCGGTCACGGTCGCCAGCAGCAGTAGCGGCGGGAGCAGGTAGAAGAGGGCGGGTTGATGGATGATCACCCGCTCCACCACCACAAACTGGGTGACCATGTGGCCGATGGCGGCGGCTAGGCTGATGCCGATCAGCGACAGGCCGCAGGGGAAGCGCCACAGCACGACCATGATGGTGGCGGCGACCAGTGCCGAGCAGGCGCTGATCAGCAGGGTGGGGGTGAAGAGCGTGCCGAGAAAGAAGCCGCCGATGACCACCCGTGCCAGCGCCAGCGCGAAGGCGGCGCGCGACCCTAACAGGACGAGGGTGATCAGGGTGACGATGTTGGCCAGCCCCGGTTTGAACCACGGTCCCAGCGAGGGGAGCAGCGACTCAAACAGGTGGAGTGCCGCCGCCAACGCCAGCAGCGCCAGCCACTGGTACTGGCGCTTGAGCTGCTGTAGCGAGGGGGAATTACTGGCTGAGGGCATCGAGATGAGCTTGGCTACCGCTGTCGCCGACTACCAGCACCGAGATCCGGTTGGGCAGGCAGACAATCATGTCGCCGCTATGGTGGTGCAGGCCGCTGCGGATGCACTGTTTTCCCCTGCAGGGGGCGTCCACCATGCGCACGCCGTCGGCCGAGAGGGAGATCACCGCCTCACCGATATCACCCTGTACGCGGATGCGCTTGGGTGTGCTGCCCGGAGCCGGATAGGGGTAGCTGCCAACCAGTTGGTTGCCGTGAAAGATACGCACCTGCTGCGGCAGCCCGTGAAGCTGAAGATGCACCCACCAGAAACCCGCGCCGATGGCGAGCAGAACCAGCAGCAACAGCCCGCGATCGGTCGGGGTGCTATGGGGGAAGGGTTGGTTAAGGATATTTACCACAGAGGGCTCGGAGAGCACGGAGGAAAGAGGAGGATCACGGGTGGGTTCGGGGAAAGGATTCCCCGCCTCACCGGCTGTAGGAGCGGTTTCCAACCGCGAATTGCCATGGACTCCTCTTTACTTCGCTTTCTCCGTGCCCTCTGTGCCTCTGTGGTGAATGGATCTTTCCTACCCCAGCAGCGGGGCGATCACCAGCGATACAATCGCCATCACATTGATCAGGATGTTCATCGACGGTCCGCTGGTGTCCTTGAAGGGGTCGCCCACGGTGTCGCCGACCACTACTGCCGCATGCACCTCCGACCCTTTGCCGCCGTAGTGCCCCTTTTCGACATGCTTCTTGGCGTTGTCCCACGCGCCGCCGGCGTTGGACATGGTGAGTGCCAGCAGTACGCAGGAGACCAGCGCGCCGCCCAGCATGCCGCCGAGTGCTTCGGGGCCTAGGCCGAAGCCGATCACCACCGGTGCGCTGACCGCCAGCACGCCGGGAAGCACCATCTTCTTCAGCGCCGCCGTGGTGGCGATATCGACACAGCGGTCGGTATCGGGTTTGGCGGTTCCCTCCAGCAGGCCGGGGATCTCGCGGAACTGGCGGCGAATCTCTTTAATCATTTCAAATGCAGCATCTCCGACGGCGGTCATGGTGATCGCGCCGAAAAAGAAGGGCAGCGCGCCGCCGAGGAACATGCCGATCAGCACCAGCGGGTTGGTGAGGCTCATGGTGAATTGATCGACATGGTTGGCGACGGTCTGGGCGTAGGCGGTGATGATCGCCAGCGCCGCCAGCGCCGCCGCGCTGATGGCAAACCCTTTGCCGATGGCGGCGGTGGTGTTGCCCATCTCATCGAGTGAATCGGTGATCTTGCGGGTCTCCTCGCCGAACCCCGCCATCTCGGCGATGCCGCCGGCGTTGTCGGCAACAGGGCCATAGGCATCAATCGCCATGGTGATGCCGACGGTGGCCAGCATGCCGACCGCCGCGATGCCGACGCCGTAGAGGCCGCACAGATGGGAGGCGGTGAAGATGACGACGCAGGTGGTGACAATCGGCACCACCACCGACTCCATGCCGATGGCGAGGCCGGCAATCATCACGGTGGCGGAGCCGGTTTCACCCGCTTGGGCGATGTGATCGACCGGCTTGCCGCCGGTGTAATACTCGGTGATCAGCCCGACGATGATGCCGCCGATGGTGCCGGCCAGCACCGCGCCCCACACCGAGGCGGCGATCCCAGTCACGCTGATGGTGCCGTAGGCGGCGACGATAAAGAGCACCGCCGCGCCGATGGTGCCGATGCGCAGCGCCACATCGAGCCGCTTGTCGGCGTTGCTATTGACCAGCCAGATGCCGAGCAGCGAGCAGATCAGCCCGGTGGAGGAGAGCGCCAGCGGCAGAAACATCAGCGCCGCCCGGCTTCCGATCGGGGCGGCCGTCTCGGCCGTCATGGTGGAGGCGATGGCGATGGTGGCGATCATGGCGCCGCAGTAAGACTCGAAGATATCCGACCCCATGCCGGCGACATCGCCGACATTGTCGCCCACATTGTCGGCGATCACGCCGGGGTTGCGTGGATCATCCTCGGGGATGCCCGCCTCCACCTTGCCGACCAGATCGGCGCCGACATCGGCGCTCTTGGTGTAGATGCCGCCGCCGACACGCGAGAACATCGCCACCGAGGAGGCGCCCATGCCGAAGCCGTGGATGGCGTGCACCGTTTCCGGGTCGCCACCGAACAGCAGGTAGAGTAGCCCCAGCCCCAGCAGCCCCAGCGCGGCGATGGTCAGCCCCATCACCGATCCGCCCATGAAGGCGACATTGAGCGCGTGGGCGGAGCCGCTGCCGTGGGCGGCGATGGTGGTGCGTACATTGGCGCGGGTGGCGGAAAACATGCCGCAATAGCCCGCCAGCGCCGAGCAGCCCGCGCCTACCAGAAACGACAGCATGGTGGAGAATCCGAGCGGAGAGAGCAGCAGGGCGACGGCGATCACCACCACAAAGCCGGCGAGGATCTGGTATTCACGGCGGAGAAACACCATCGCGCCGCGGTGGATCGCCTCGGCGATCTCGGCCACCTTCCCTTCGCCGGCGGGAAGGGCAATGATCTTACGGTAGTAGCCGTAGGCGCAGGCTAGGCCGATCAGCCCCAGTAGTGGCGGTATCAGGTGTGCCATCAATCAACCTCCTTGGGAGCCCCGGGTGGTGCGTCCCGGTTTAGTCTAGGTTCTTGATCAACGCATCGCCGAATTCGGATGTCGAGAGCTTGGTGGCGCCCTCCATCTGGCGGTGGAAATCGTAGGTGACCGTTTTGGCGGCGATCGCCTTGTTGACCGCGCGCAGCACCGCGTCCGCCGCCTCGTGCCAACCCATGTAGCGCAGCATCATCTCGCCGGAGAGGATGACCGACGACGGGTTGACCATGTTCTTGCCGGCATACTTGGGCGCAGTGCCATGGGTGGCCTCGAAGATGGCGTGGCCGGTGTCGTAGTTGATGTTGGCGCCGGGGGCGATGCCGATGCCGCCGACCTGTGCCGCCAGCGCGTCGGAGAGGTAGTCGCCGTTGAGGTTGAGGGTGGCGACCACATCGAACTCCTTGGGGCGGGTGAGCACCTGCTGCAGGGTGATGTCGGCGATGGCATCCCTGATGACGATGCCGTTGGGCAGCTTGCACCACGGGCCGCCATCGATCTCCACCGCGCCGAACTCGCGCTTGGCCAGTTCATAGCCCCAGTTGCGGAAGCCGCCCTCGGTGAACTTCATGATGTTGCCTTTGTGTACCATGGTCACGCTGCGGCGGTTGTTGTCGATGGCGTACTGAATGGCGGCGCGGATCAGCCGCTCGCTCCCTTCGCGCGAGACCGGCTTGATGCCGATGGCGCTGCTCTGCGGGAAACGGATCTTGGTGACCCCCATCTGCCGCTGCAAAAAGTCGATCACCTGCTTGGCCTCGGCGCTCTCCGACAGCCACTCGATACCGGCGTAGATATCTTCGGTGTTTTCGCGGAAGATCACCATATCGACCGCCTCCGGGTGCTTCACCGGGCTGGGGACGCCGTCGAAGTACTTGACCGGTCGCAGGCAGACGAAGAGATCGAGCTGCTGGCGCAGCGCCACATTGAGCGAGGTCATGCCGCCGCCGATCGGGGTGGTCAAGGGGCCTTTCAGGCCGACCAGGTATTCGCGGAAGGCCTCCATGGTTTCGGCTGGCAGCCACGCGTCATCGCTTTTGCCGTACATGTGCCACGCCTTCTCGCCGGCGAACACCTCCATCCAAGCGATGGTGCGCCGCTCGCCGTAGGCAGATCGGACGGCGGCATCCAGTACGCGCCGTGCCGCGGCCCAGATGTCGGGGCCGATGCCGTCCCCCTCGATGAAGGCGATAATCGGCTGGTCGGGCACTTTGAGGGTGCCGTCGTCGCCCATGGTGATCTTCTCCCCGAAGGTGGGTGGGGTGATGTGGGATGTCATCGGTGGTTGCTGCTCCTTAACGCGGTTTCTGTTTGTGTAGTTGTCGAATGACGGCGCGGGCGAGGTCGCGCGCGCTCTGCGCGCGGTTGCGCGCGAGGTCGTACTGCCGCCTAGAGAGGGCGTCGGTCGCCTGGCGCAGGGTCTGGTCGGCCAGCTTCAGCTTGTCGGCGCTATCGCTGCCGGCGGCGGGATGGAGATCGTGGGCGGCCTGGATGGCGGCGCGCGCCTCGGCCATCATCTGCACTGGCGGCTGGTGCTGACTGCAGGCGGCGGCCAGCAGCAGTACCAGCGCGATGAACCATGAACGACCCGACAAGCGGGCTATCTCCTCCCCAGTTTGTGCAGGAAGTCGAAGACGAAGCCGTTCAAATTGCCGGTGGTCTCCTGCAGTTGCTGCGCCGCCTCCAGCATCTCCTGCGCGGCCTGACCGGTGCTTTCGGCCGCTTCGGTCACCACCGACATGTTTTCCGTCACCTGAATCACCGAGTCGTTGGCGTTTTGGATGCTCATGGAGATCTCCTGCGTGGCCTCCTCCTGCTGGTTGGCCTCCGAGGTGATCTGGGCGGTGATGTCACCCACTTCGGAGATGGTGTCGGCGATCTTGTGGATCGCCTCGGTGCTCTGGTCGCTCTCTGTCTGCAACCGCTTGATTTGGCGCGAGATCTGGTCGGTCGCCTGCGCGGTCTGATTGGCGAGATCCTTCACCTCGCCCGCCACCACGGCGAAGCCGCGCCCCGCCTCGCCGGCGCGGGCGGCCTCGATGGAGGCGTTGAGCGCCAAGAGGTTGGTCTGCTCGGCGATCTCGGAGATGAGCTGCACCACATCGCCGATCTGGCGGGTGGCCTTGCCCAGCTCGCCCACGGTGGCGCGGGTGCTGTCGGCTTGGCTGACCGCGCGCCCCACAATCTCGCCGGCGGCAACGATATGTTCGCCCTCTTGGGCGATCGAGGCGGTCAGCTCCTCGGTGGCGGCGGCAACGGTGGCGACATTCTGCGCCGCCACCTCCGCTCCTCCGGCCGAGTTGACGGCGCGCTCTTTCGAGTTGTTGGCGCTCTCCGCCAGCTGGTTGGCCTGCTGCTCGATCTGCTGGGAGACATTTTCCATCTCTTGGGCGACATCTTGAATATGCTCCTCGAACTCCGCCAGCGCGTTCTGCGTCTCCTGCGCCTTGCGGGTGAAGTCGGCCACCCCATTGAGGCTGGCGTTGATGGCGTCGCCGGTGCGTTTCATCTCGAGGGAGAGGCCGCGCACATCGATGCGGCGGTCGAGATCGCCGCTGCTCATCGCCTGCAGGCTGGAGACGATCTCCATCATGAACGCCTCCATGTTATCGCCTAGGCGGTTGATTTCGTGGGATAGGATTCCAATTTCGTCGTTGCACATGATCGGCTGCACGCGTGGCCCCATCAGCCCCTTGCCCCACTCATCCATCACCGCCATCTGCCGGCTGATGCGACGGCCGACCACGGTGGTGAAGACCAGTTGGGTGATGATGCCGATGATGATCACCGCCGCGATCATCCCCCACAGGTTATACTCCATCTCACCGAGGCTGGTATCGACACCGAGGAACTTGTGATCCATGTCCTCCTTCTGAAACGCCACCACCCGCGCCAGCGAAGTGATGAGGTCGTGCCCCTTGTCGTTAAGCTTGGCGATGGCGTCGGAGAGCTGTTTACTGTCGTGGGTGTCCCGCGCGCTCTCGACCTCGGAGGCGATATCGACAAGGTCGTTGAACTCGGTGGCGACCGACTGTAGGCGGTCGAGCGCCGCTTGGATGGAGTCGTTCATCTCCGAGTCGCCATACATGCTGAGCATGTTGCCGATATCCTCGTAGAACTTATCGACCACCTCGCTGCCGCTGTCGGCGATCGCCTGATCGCCGGTGACCGCGGCCAGCGCCAGCAGGTTGTTGGCCTCCAGCACATGCATCTGCAGTTGGGTAACCGCCATGATGTTGTTGACCGAGGTCTCCTTGGCATTGTGCATATCGACCACAACCTCCCGCTCTTCATGGATCGACAGCAGGATGAGCGCGGTGATGATCAGGGAGATCGAGGTGAAGGCCAGCGTGGTCATCCAGCGCAGCGGGATGCGCAGCGCGAAGCCGATCAACCCCTCGTTTTTCAGGATTTTTTTGAACTTTTTCATGGGGCTACTCTCCTTCTTCCGCCGTGGCGGCTTCGGCTTCCGCCGCCTCGGGATGCGCCAGCGGATAGAGCGGGCTGTTGCGGTAGAGCTCGTCGATCTGGGCGCGGCTCAGTTTCGCGCGCTCCTCGATGGAGCCCTCCGCCGCCGACAGGCTTTTGTAGAGGGCGTCCATCTCGTTGATCTTGTCCTGCGTCATCTTGCGGCGTACGGCAAAGTAGCCGATGATCTTCCCCTCTTCGTCGCGTTGCGGGGTCATGGTGACATCCACCCAGTAGGTGTCGCCGTTTTTGCAGCGATTCTTTACCTGTCCGCGCCACTCTTTGCCCTGCGACAGGGTATCCCAGCACCACGCGAAGGCGATGCAGGGCATGTCGGGGTGGCGAACGATGTTGTGGGGTTGCCCGACCAGTTCGTCGGCGCTGAAGCCGGAGACACGGCAGAAGACATCGTTGGCGTAGGTGATGACTCCCTTCAGGTCGGTCTTGGAACAGATCCACTCATCGTCGCGCATCGAATCGTTGATCTTCTGGGTTACCGGTAGAATAACTCGCATCTGGTTGCGCCCTCCCCATTTTGCGTTGTGGTTTGTCCGAGGCTGCAACCATAGGCGGCGGCGCTACAACTTCAAGCCTCCAGCGACTCCAGCCACGGGGCGAGTTCCTCCGCCGTCATCACCTTGACCCCCAGCCGTTCGGCGTTGGCCAGCTTGGAGCCCGCTTTGGCACCGGCGATGACAAGGTCGGTTTTCTTGGATACCGACGAGGAGGTGGCGGCGCCGAGGCTGCGCAGTTTCTGCTCCAGCGCGCTCCGCTTCCAGTGGTCAAAACTGCCGGTGATGACGATGCGCTGCCCCTTAAGCGGCAGGTGGTGACCGCTTTGTTCCGCGGCCGGTTGCGGGTTGACCCCGAGTGCCCGCAAGGTGGCGATCAACTCGCGGTTGGCGGCCTCGGCAAAGAACTCCACCACCGCCTGCGCCACCAGCGGCCCTACCCCATCTACCCGTTCCAGCATCCCCCGGTTGGCCGATTGCAGCGCCTCCAGCGAAGGGAAACGGGCGGTGAGCGCGCGGGCGGTGGTGGCGCCGACCAGGTGGATGCCGAGGGCAAACAGGAAGCGATCCAGCGGCCGGGTTTTGCTCGCCTCCAGCGCCTGTTTGAGGTTGCGGATGCGGGTGTCGCCGATCCCCTCCCAGCGGGCGAGCTCCTGCCACGGCAGGCGGTAGAGATCGGCGATGGAGGTGACGATGCGTCGCTCCACCAGCTTCGCCAGCAGGCGGCTGCCGAGGCCGTCGATATCCATCGCGTTGCGCGAGACGAAGTGGCACAGATGCTGATGCAGCTGGGCGGAGCAGGAGGCGTTGCCGCAGCGGATCGCCACCTCCCCCGCTTCATGCACGGTGTGGGCACCGCACACCGGGCAGTGGCTCGGCGCGACGGGTTGCGGCGCGCGCTGGCCGCTGTTGCCGAGCGAACGCACCACCTCGGGGATGACATCGCCGGCGCGGCGCACCACCACCGTATCACCGGGGCGCACATCCTTGCGCCGCAGCTCGTCGATGTTGTGCAGGGTGGCGTGGGAGACCATCACCCCGGCGACGGCGACCGGGGTGAGGTCGGCGACCGGGGTGAGCACACCGGTGCGCCCCACCTGCCAGTGGATCCATTGAACGGTGGTGGTCACCTCCTCGGCGGCGAACTTGCGCGCGATTGCCCAGCGCGGGGAACGGGAGATGGCGCCGAGCAGCCGCTGCTGCGCCAGCGCATCGACCTTGAACACCAGCCCGTCGATGTCGTAGGGCATGGTTGCCCGCTTCGTTTGCTCCCACTCGGCGACCAGCCCCTGGATGGCCTCGATGGTGTCGCACTGCTGCCACGGCTGCACCGGAAAGCCGCACCCTTTCAGCCACGCCAGCAACTGCTGCTGGCTGGTGACGGCCGGCAGGTCGTCGGCGCCGGCGCCAACGGCGTAGGCGAAGAAACGGAGCCCCCGCTTGGCGGTCACTCTGGGGTCGATCTGGCGCAGGGAGCCCGCCGCGGCGTTGCGCGGGTTGGCGAACGGGGGCTCGCCCGCCTCGGCACGTTCGGCGTTGAGCTGGTTGAAGGTGGCGTGATCCATCAACACCTCGCCGCGCACCTCCAGCAGCGGGGGCGCCGGGGTGTCGATCCGCCACGGGATATCGCGGATGGTGCGCACATTGGCGGTCACATCCTCGCCGGTGGCGCCGTCGCCGCGGGTGGCGGCAGAGACCAGGTGCCCCTCCTCGTAGCGAAGGTTGATCGCCAGCCCGTCGATCTTGGGTTCGACGACAAAGGTGATGGGCGCCGCTTCGCCCAGCGCGTCGCGCACGCGGCGGTGGAAATCGGCCATCTCTCCGTCGCTGAAGGCGTTGGCCAGCGACAGCATCGGCACTTGGTGGGCGCGGGCGGCGAAGCTGGTGGAAGGAGGGGCGCCGACCGTTTGGGTGGGGGAATCCGCAGGGATCGGTTCGCCGCTTTCCTCCTCCATCCGCTGCAACTGGCGGAGCAGGGCGTCGTATTCGGCGTCGCTGATGATCGGGGCGTTTTCGATGTAGTAGCGATGGTTGTGCTCCGCCAGTTGGCGGCGGAGCGCGTCGATGGTGGGGGTGGTTACCACAGAGGCGCGGAGGCGGTGAGCGTGGAACCCGTCATTCCGGCCTCCGAGCCGGAATCCATGAAGGCTGTGGTATTGATGGATACCGGCCTGCGCCGGCATGACGGGTTTTCATCGCGGGTGTGGAGGAAAGGGAACAATCAGCGGCGGGGCGGTTGCACCACGGCGAAGACCTGATCGCCCTTGCGGTCGATCAATACCCGCAGCGCATTACCTTTAGCCAGCTTGCGGTCGAAGTGGTCGAAGTCGCGCAGCGCGTTGATGGCGGTGCCGTTGATGCGGTAGATCACATCGCCGCGCTCGATGCCGGCGCGGGCGGCCGGCGAGCCGCGCTGTACCCGGTTGACCACCACCCCGTGATCGACCCTAGCGCGCAGCTTGTCGCGGGTGGTGCGGTCGAGGGTGGTGACCTCCACGCCCATCGCTTGGCGGTGCAGGGCGTGGCGACCGCGGGGGCCGACCGACGCCTGATCATCGGGCATCCGCTCCAGCTCTACCGGCAGGTCGATGGTGTCACCGTCGCGGATGATGCGCACGGTTACCCGGTCGCCGGGGTGGTGGCGGGCGATGCGAATCGGCAGCTCATGGGCGTGGTTGACCCGTTTGCCGTCGAGGGCGATGATCACATCGCCGGCACGCATGCCGGCGCGATCGGCGGCGCTTCCGGCCTCAACCTGCGGCACCAGCACCCCCTTGCGGTTGGGCAGGTTGAGCGCCTTCATCGTCTCCTTGTCGATATCGGCGATGGCCACGCCGAGGCGGGCGCGTTCGACATGGCCGTTGCGCTTGAGGTCGGCCAGTACCGAGTGGGCGAGGTTGATCGGGATGGCGAAGCCGATGCCGTTGCTGCCGCCACTGCGGGTGATGATCGAGGTGTTGATGCCGATCACCTCGCCCTTGGTGTTGAACAGCGGGCCGCCGGAGTTGCCGGGGTTGATGGCGGCATCGGTCTGGATGAAGTTGTCGTAGGGGCCTGCGCCGATCACCCGCCCCTTGGCGGAGACAATCCCCGCGGTCACCGTCTGTTCCAGCCCGAAGGGGTTGCCGATGGCTACCACCCAATCACCCACGCGTAGGGCGTCGGAATCGCCCATGGTGACAGGGCGGAAATGGTTTCCCTTGACCTTGATCAGCCCGAGGTCGATCTTGGCGTCGGTGCCGACCACCTTGGCCGGCAGCTCGGTGCCGTCCTTGAACTTGACCATGATCTCGTCGGCACCGTCGATTACATGGTTGTTGGTGAGGATGTAGCCGTCGCGGGAGATGACGAACCCGGAGCCGAGGGCGTGGCGCTCCCTTGGCTGCATCTGGTTGAAAAACTGCTGGAAGAACTGATC
>WFMN01000129.1 GCA_015489095.1 Mariprofundaceae bacterium
CGGTTCCGGCAGGTGGTGGTCGGTGATGATGAGATCCATCCCCAGCGCGCGCGCCTCGGCCGCCGCCGCAAAACAGGTGATGCCGGTGTCGCAACTGATGCCGACCCCGCAACCCGCCGCCGCCCGCGCCCGCACCGACGCGACGGCGATACCGTGCCCCTGCCGCGCGCGGTGCGGCACCTCCCAGCTCACCGTGAATCCGGCCGCGGTCAGCCCCTCGACCAGCACCGCGGTGGCGGCGACCCCGTCGGCGTCGAAATCACCGAAGATATGCACCTGCTCACCCCCATCCAGCGCCGCTACGAGCCGCCGCGCCGCCCGTTCGGCATCCACCATCCGCAGCGGGTCAGGCAGGTGGGCGAGCTGCGGCGCGAACCAGTCGGGATTCTCCGTAAGATTGCGGTTTTCCAGCAGTTTCCGCCACGCCGAGCGCGGGTCGCGCATGGTCTGCGTCTCCAACGCCGAGGCGAAGGGGGCGCCGCCGGACCACGCCAATGTGGCACCACGGCAGGTGCGCTGTTCCGGTTGTTGCATGGGGGCGTATCCTGCCGTCATCACCGCCTGTTGACACGGTGATGGCCGCGACTACGGTTGCAATCCTGCCGCGGAAGCGGGTGGCTACACCGTTGGTGGAAGGGGGTTGCGTATGCGTATTCTGGTAGTGGACGATAGCGCGGCGATTCGCGGCTATCACACCGATATCCTCAACCGCGCGGGGCATGAAACGGCGGTGGCGATCAACGGCGTCGAGGGGCTGGAGAAGGCGCTGCTGGAGGAGTTCGACCTCTTTCTGGTCGATGTCAACATGCCCAAGATGGACGGCTACGAGTTCATCCGCCAGTTGCGTGATGACAGCCGGTTGAGCGAGCTGCCGGCGATCATGATCTCCACCGAATCCAAGGAACGCGACAAGCTGGCCGCCTTCGACGCCGGCGCCGATCTTTATCTGGTCAAACCGGTGCGCCCCGAGGTGCTCTCCGCCCACGCCGCCATCCAATCCACCCGCCCCAAACCGGTCACGGCGGAAGCGGAGGCGCAATCATGAGCGCGCCCGGACTCGACACCTTTATCGGCGAAGCCAATGAGCTGCTGGAGACCATCAGCCACAAGATCCTCAACATGGAGGAGGAGCACGATGACGACGAGCTGATCAACGACATCTTCCGCACCGCCCACACGCTGAAGGGCAGCTCCGGCATCTTCGAGCTGACCAACATCCAGAACACCACCCACACGCTGGAGTCGCTGCTCGACGCGCTGCGCCACCATGAGGTGGAGTTCGACCCTATGATGATCGATGTGCTGCTCGACGGCTTCGACCGCGTCAAGGAGATGGTGGAGGTAATCGAAGAGGGGGGCGACCACACCACGGTGGACGCCAGCGATGTGGTGGAACAGGTGGAGGCACTGCTGCCGGCCAAAGAGGAGGAGGAGTTCGAAGAGGTACACATCGAAGAGCGCGGGCAGGAGGCGTGGCGGACCAGCGACGCCCGCCGCGCGGCGTTTGCCGCCGCCGACCAGAGCGGCGATCCGCTCTACGGCTTCACCCTCAACCTCGAAGAGGGGATCTTCAATTTCGGTATCGACCCGCTGCGGCTGTTCGACGCCGTCCTCGCGCTGGGCTCCGTCCTCTATCAGGAGGTGGACACCTCCGATGTACCGCCGCTACCGGAGCTCGACCCCTACAGCTACTACTGCAAGCTGTCGGCGCTGATGACGCTGCCCGCCGACAAGCATGACCAGTTTATCGAAGAGTTCGACATGGTGGCGGAGCTGGGCGAGGTGTGGTACTTCCGTACCGGGGCGTCCGCCGCCGGCGCGGCAGGGCAACCGGCGGAGGGGGCGGCGATCGACGGGATCGAAATCCCGCTGGGGCCGGTGCACGAAGATTTTCTCGACGAGTGCGACGAGCTATTGGCGGAGGCCGGTTCGCTCGACGGCGCGGCATGGCGGGAGCGGCTGGAGGCGCTGGCCGATTCGCTGCCCGCCTTCCTCTCGCTGACCAACCCCGAGGCGATCATCCACCGCCACGCCAGCGATATGGCGCAGTACATCCGCGCGCAGGGCAACGGCAGCGCCGACGGGGTGAAGGCGGCCAGCGCCGTGCTGGCGCGCTTCACCGAGGCGATCCGCAACCAAACCCCCACCGCGGTGGTGACCACACCACCGGCGGCGGAACCTGCCGCGGCCAAACCGGCGCCGACCCCGACCAAGGCGGGCACCGGCGCAGGCGGCGGCGACACCCCGCCCCCCACGGCGGAGACGCCGGAGGAGCACGCCATCCACGCGGCGGCGGTGGAGGAGGGCAAGCAGTGCCTGCTCAACATCACCCGCGTCGGCGAGCTCTCCGGCAGCAACGCCCTCTACCTGCAGGCGATCAAGAAGCGGGTGAAACGGATCGACCGTACCATGGCCGTCGCCTGCAACGCCCTCGGGGTGGATGCCTCCGCGCTGCACGACGCGACCACCAAGCTACTGGCGCTGGACGACGACACCCCGGCAGCCGTCTCCGGCAGCAGCATCAGCGCCATCCACAAGGCCATCGCCGACCTTGTCAAGACGATGGAGGCGTCGGCGACGGTGGCGCCCACCGTCAGCGACAAGGTGGAGAAACGGGCCGCCAGCGACCGTCGTCAGGCCGATCGCCGCCAAGCGAGCCGCCGCGAAGGTGACGATACCGCCAAACCCAAACGGCGCCAGCGCAAGGAGGCGGTGTTCGGGCAGACCATCAAGATCGAGCAGGCGCATCTCGATCAACTGATGGAGATGGTGGGCGAGATGGTGGTGGCCAAAAACGCCCTCCCCTACTTCGAGCGCGAACTGGCGACCCGCTTCGGCTCGCCGGAGGCGGCGGCAGAGCTGCGCGAGCGCAGCGCGGTCATCGCCCGCATTAGCGACGATCTGCAAAATCTGGCGATGCGCATGCGCATGCTGCCGGTCTCGCACGCATTCTCCCGCTTCCCGCGGCTGGTGCGCGACACCGCGCGCAAACTGGGCAAGCAGTTCCAGCTCGAGATGAGCGGCGAGACGGTGCTGCTCGACAAAACCATGATCGAGGCGATTGTCGATCCGCTGATCCATCTGGTGCGCAATTCGATGGATCACGGCATCGGCTCGCCGGAGGAGCGCGAGGCGGCGGGCAAGCCCCCGACCGGCACCATTGCCCTCGATGCTTGGCAGGAGGGCAACTCGGTGCACATCCGCATCCGCGATGATGGTCGCGGTATCGACCCCGACAAGATGCGCATTGCCGGCATCAACAAGGGGCTGATCACCAACGACGAGGCGGCGGCGATGAGCGACGAGGAGGCGCAGCACCTCATCTTCCGCGCCGGCTTCTCGTCGGCGGAGAAGATCACCGACCTCTCCGGCCGTGGCGTCGGTATGGATGTGGTGGCGCGGGCGATCGCCGAGGTGAAGGGGGTGGTGAAGATGACCTCCGCCGTCGGCAAGGGAACCGACATCACACTGATTCTGCCGCTGTCGTTGGCGATCACCAAGGTGCTGGTGGTGCA
>WFMN01000130.1 GCA_015489095.1 Mariprofundaceae bacterium
ATACATACCAAAAATATCCGATGCCCGTTTACTCACCAGCGGCTTGTCGAGCTGTTTGGCGATGTATCCAGCCAGTGCGGTCTTACCCGTTCCAGGTGCGCCGTAAAAGCAAAGATTACCGCGTTTGCTGCGTTGCAACCCCTCCACAAGGCAAGGAATATCCGCGTTGGTATTGAGATACTGCAGATCATAATGGGTGGCATACTGTTTTTGCTTGGGCAGGGCTTTCATCGTCATCGCCTTCAGGCTGTTACCGACCACCCTCTCCAGTACTGTATCGATATTCTCACCGTTTCGGCCAATGCGGGCGGCAACCTTACTTACCTTGGCGACCTGGGCAGGTGAGATCTGCTCATGCTCGGCCAAGCGCTCAATAAATGCTTCACTAACGGGATGATCCCCCAGATACGACTGCGCGATCTTCATCCGTATCGATTTGGGTGGCGTATTCAGTTCCATCACATAGTCGAATCGACGCAGAAATGCAGGGTCGATGTGATCAACATGATTGCAGACCCAGATCGCGGGGGTTGGATTGGTTTCCAGCATCTTGTTCATCCACCCCTTATATTCGCCGGACTTGACCTCGATGCCAAAAAACGAAAAGGAGCGCTTCGGGAAAATATCCTCAATCTCGTCAAACAGAATCAGGCTGCCATGATCATTCGCCAACAACTGCTGACTCAGTCGATAGCTACCAAGACGCGCGGTGGGTTTGATCGGATCGCCATCGTCATCCTCGGCCTTCACCTCAAACAGGTGCAGATCAAGCGTATCCGCCAGCAGTCGGGTCAGCTCAGTCTTGCCCGATCCCGGGGTGCCGTAGATCAGGATGTTGACCCCTTCATCCTTTGAGGTAACGGCATCACCAAGCAGCTGTTGGATGACGGCAATATCTGATCTGGCATGCGGATAATCATCAAGCTGGAGTGTTGATGGTTTGGACTGGATCATGAAATGGTCGATCAGATCATCTTCACTATCATTCTCGGCGAACAACGCCTCTTCCAAGTTGTCCATTAGCCCCAACTTACCATCTTCATAGGCATTCTTATCGAGTTCCACCATGCCCGACTGACGCAGGAAGGATTTTTTGGCGAGCGCCTTCTTGATGGTGTGGATCGGCTCATCCAACATGCAAGCAAGGAGCTGGATAAACTGCTGTTCGGTATCAATGGTGACCAGACGGAAGAGATCGTCCCAAGCGCTGCTATGCTCAACAAGCGCCCCAAAGATCAATAGCTTCTGATCAATGGAAGAAATATCAATACGCTGAGCGAGAAGGTGTACATTACGGAACACCACCGAAGTCATATCGATGTTTGCTTCCGACCTTTTCAGAACCGTTTTCAATGTGGACTTCATTGTCTTCACCGATGGATTATTATCACCATCGAATTCCGGGATCTGCAGGAAGTCCGCAATATCATCATCCTGATACCCTCCCTTGACGGTATAAAAGGATTTGAATACCCAGTTGTGCTCCAGCAACAGCCGAATCATCCATGTGGCGACCAGTGGTTGATGCTCGCCGTGGTGCTGACCTCCGCGATAATGTCTGCGTCGTGTTCTTCTCATCTTGTGACCTCCAGGTGATATTGGGCGAAGTGTAGAAAACCGTGCGACAACTTGGGTCGCACTTGGTTCAGCAATCACCGCCCTACCCTATATAGTACTAACAAGCCCCCCAAATAGTTAACCTAAATTTGCAAGAGCTTGAAATAACACAAGATAAAATTATCCCAAAACCCGGATTTCACCCCAATAATGATAGCCACGAGAGATGCGGTCATCTGGGGCTCTTCTTCCCTCCGCGCCTTGGCGGTAAAAAACAACTCGTCACTGCAGCTTTAGCAGCCCCTTCATCACCATGTCGGTGTGGCTGACGATACCGATGATCTCGCCGTCGCGATCCACCACCGGCGCTCGCGATAGCCCGAAGTGGTCAAACAGCGCACTGGCGTGGCGAATATCCATGTTGGGATGGACGGTGATCGACGGCTTGGTCATCACCTCATAGACCGACACCCGATCCGGCGAGCGATCCTTGGCCAGCACCTTGCTGGCGATATCGGCGATCACCACGATCCCGTACTCATCGTTGGCGTGGCGTTTGTTGACGATCAGGCACTTGGTCTCCACATGTTGCATCATCTCCAGCGCTTGACGCACGGTGGCCACCCCCTCCACCAGATCGTATTTGGTTTTCATCACATCGCGCACAACGATGCCCGATCCGCCGTTCTGATTCATATCTTCTCCTCCACCTCATCCATCAGCGTTTCGATCTGCGATTTGAGACCGATGGTATCCTCAAGGTCGATCTGCACCGCCATCCCGCTGCCGGGATTGTTATCGAAATCAGCGACATCGGCGATCCGCTCCAGAATCTTGCGGCTCAAGTGCTGCTCGACCACAAACATCAACACATCGCGCTGGGCATCCACCGCCAGCCCGAAAAAGCTCTTTTTGCGCGACAACCCCTCGCCGCGCACATTATTGACCACGCTGGCGCCGGTCGCCCCGGCATCGCGCGCCGCATCCATGATTTCGTCGGTGCGCCGCTCATCAACGAAGGCGATAATCAGCTTGAAATGCATGGTTACTCTCCGGCGCGGGCGGAGGCGATCGCCGCCATGTTGACGATATCATCCACCGAGGCTCCGGTCTGCAGCACATGCGCCTGACAGGGCAGTCCGACCAGAATCGGCCCGATCGCGGTGCCGCCACCGAGCTCGCGCAGCAATTTGTAAGCGATATTCCCCGCCTGCATGGTGGGGAAGATCAACACATTGGCCGCCTCCTTCAGCCGGCAGAAGGGGTATCCACCCTGAATCGCCGCGTTGACCGCCGTATCGGCCTGCATCTCGCCGTCCACCACCAGCTCCGGCATGGTGCGGTGCAGCGTCCGTACCGCCTCCGCCACCCGCATCGCCTCCGGGTGTTCGCTGCTGCCGAAGTTGGAGAAGGAGAGCATCGCCACCCGCGCCTCGCACCCCAGTTTGGTTGCCGTCTCCGCCGACAGCCGCGCCAACTCCGCCAGCTGCGCCGCATCCATCTCCACATTGACCGTACAGTCGGCCATGAAATAGGCGCCGCTGTCCATAATCAGCACATACATGCCGAACACCCGGTGCTGCGCGCCCGAAGTGGGGTTGTGACCGAGAATCTTGAGCAGCGGCCGCAGCGCGTTGGGGTAGTGCGCCGTTCGTCCCGTCAGCAGCCCGTCGGCAAACCCCTGCCGCACCAGCATGGAGGCGAACACATTGGCATCGGAGGCCAGCAGATGGCGCGCATCGTGGCGCAACACACCGTG
>WFMN01000131.1 GCA_015489095.1 Mariprofundaceae bacterium
CTTTTCAGGTGCGGGCGATGCGCGGCTCCGAAGACCAGCAGGTTTCAGGCAGCGGTACGACTGAAAAAACAACGAACGGCAGCATACCTTATTTTTGCCGACCCGCTGTCTCACCGATTGGATACGCTTCAGGTTGCTGCCCGCATTGGCCGAAACGGTGAAAATATCGATGCAGTACTGGAGCGGGTGGTCGGTAACAGCCTGAAGGCGATGACGATGAAGGCCTTGCCCAAGCAAAAACAGCATGCCACCCATTATGATCTGCAGTATCTCAATGCCAATGCGGATATTCCGCGCCTTGTGGAGGGGTTGCAACGCAGCAAACGCGGTAATCTTTGCTTTTACGGCGCACCTGGAACGGGTAAGACCGCACTGGCGGGCTACATCGCCAAACAGCTCGACAAGCCGCTGGTGAGTAAACGGGCATCGGATATTTTGAATTGTTTGCTTGGAGGATCTGAGAAAAATATCGCCAACATGTTTGCACAAGCAAAAGAGGAGGATGCCGTGCTGGTACTCGATGAGGCAGACTCACTACTGCGCGACCGCCGTGGAGCTAAACACTCGTGGGAGGTCACCCAAGTCAACGAACTGCTGGTACAGATGGAGAATTTTGATGGTCTCTTTATCTGCTCCACCAACCTGATGAGTGATTTGGATCAGGCCAGCCTGCGCCGCTTCGCGATCAAGGTGGAGTTTGGTTATCTCAAGCCTGATCAAGCGTTCAAGATGTTGCAGCAGGAGTGTGTCACCGCACCCACCACCGAAGATGTCCGTGCGATCTCCATGCTCACCACCCTTGCCCCCGGTGACTTCGCTGCCGTCAAGAAACGGCTCGATATTCTGGGGCAGGAGCCCACGCCAGAGGTGATGATTCACGAATTGCAGAATGAAGTGGCGGTAAAGGGTGATAGAGGGGCGATAGGTTTTTTGTAGTTGTGATAATGGCCTTTAACTAAAGGCGATGGAAGCGGATGCTGAGCATATCGCAAAAAGTCCGTCCGTGGACTTTTTGCTTGACGGAAGGCGAAAAATGCGATTTTCACCTTCCTTACAAATTAATGGCTTGCTTCGCAATCCATCGATTTGCGCGGCCATCCGTGGCCGCGATGCCGACTTCTTGCGAAGTCGTCAATGATGAACGATACGGATGGATGACTAGGAGATATAAATGACTGTAAGTATAAAGGTTCATAGAGGTACGGATGCGATTGGTGGTACCTGTATTGAGGTGGGTGCAGAAGGGGGGCGAATTGTTCTTGATCTGGGCATGCCACTGATGGAAAATGGTGGTGGCGATATTCCTAAGGAGTTGCAGGATGATCCTTCAACTGCCAATGGCATGGTTCCAAGTGTCGAGGGGCTAACAGAAGCGGATCACGCGACTCCTGTTCTTGGAGTTATCCTTTCTCATGCGCACCCTGATCATTCGGGACTGCTCAACCATGTGCCCGATGCCATTCCTATTTGGATGAGTGGGGAAAGTCGGGCGCTGATTGCAACGGGGAATATTTTCTACGGTGAAAAGATGTGTTTGGATGCAGCGCTGAAGCACACATTGATCTTCAAACACGAAGATCCATTTGATCTGGGGCCGTTTCGTATCACCTCGTTTTTGATGGATCATTCCGCTTTTGGTTCCTCCAGCCTGCTGATCGAAGTCGAAGGTAAGCGTATTCTCTACAGCGGAGACTTGCGCGCTCATGGACGGAAAAAGGCGCTGTTTTGGGGCTTGCCACAAAAGGTGGGACACATTGATTGCATGTTCATGGAGGGAACAACTTTCGGTGGTAAGCATCATGATGGCTTCGATGACGAACAGGCTGTCGAAGAGGGTATGGCCAAGGCGTTTTCTGCCGATCACGCCACCTTTGTCCTTGGCTCAGGCAGCAATGTGGATTGGCTGGTGTCGCTATACCGAGCCTGCAAACGCACGAACAAAACGCTGGTTCTCGATCTGTATCAGTTTTATCTGCTGAAGCAACTCAAGCAATTCAGCAAAGCCCTTCCGCCACACAAAGGCGATCATATCCGGGTTTTTTACCCATGCAGTCAGGCGAAGGCATTGGATCGGAGCGGCAACAAATCATTTTTGTATGGGGATACGCTGGCGCGCAAGATTTCACGCGAGGAAATTTGTGCTTCGGCAGGCAACATGGTTATCCGGCTTTCTGTTTATGAAATGAGGCGGTTGGCTGAGATGATCGGGGATGTTGAGCAGTCGGTATTCATCTATTCGATGTGGCAGGGTTATCTGGAACGAGACCCTAGTATGGCGGAATTCCCCCGGAATTATGGCTGTGAATGGATCTCCATCCACACCAGCGGCCACGCTTGGCGAGAAGATTTGCAGAAATTGACGCAAAAGATAGCGCCCGATAGGCTCGTTCCGATTCATACGCTGCAGGGTGATGATTTTAGTAAATATTTCGATAATGTTGTAAGAATTCAAGATGGGGAGGAGTTAAGATTATGATAAAAATGGTTAAACGAGAGTTTAAAAGGGGTATTGAGCCTATCTGTGTATTAAAAGCAAAGCACTTTTTTGAAAAGACCAATGTGGGAAAGGCTATCTGTGATAAAGTGCGAGAAGGGGAACTGTATGTATGTATTCGTGATAATTACTTTAATGTCTATAGAAATGGATGTTCTCTATTAGAATACAAACCTAATGCCAGAAAGCACAACTTTTTGATACATAAGAAGTACTGGGGGAGCACTGTGCAAGGAATCAATAGCTCTGGTGAGTACTATCTGTCGCTGGATTTGAGTGATGGGTCAACTCACGCTGATTTGTTCGTTGATAGTATTATCATGAACCCTAATGAAAATTTAGAGAGATATTTGTTTTCCGAAACAGGCGAGGATAGTGAGAAGGAATTGTTGCAAGCTTATATAAAGGCTAAGAGTCCCTGCTTAATAGACCTAGAGGTTGCTTTTTCATGTGAGGCAGCAAGACCAAATGCTAAGAGGCATACAGTTGCTAAGAGAATTGATATGGCAGTTCTGGAGCAGGTAGGGAGAAACATTGAGTTGCGTTTTGTTGAGGCTAAAGTCGTTTTCGATTCAAGACTGAAAACCAGTAGTATGAAAGCCGATCCTGAAATAGTTGATCAGCTTTCTTTGTATGAATGTTTTCTGAGGGAGGAAGATGACGCTATACAAAAAACATACAAAAATGTGGCTAGAAACTATTCAGAAGACTTCCCTTATCTCCTTAGAGATGGCGAAAAAGAGTTGATGGAACGATATTGCAACAAAGTCGAACCATTGGGTTGGAAAGAGAAGAAGCCAAGCTTACTTTTGCTGTCGAATAAGAAACCTATTAATAGTGTGCTGATGGGTAGGAATGGAAAAAATAATGGGAATCACTATCAGACATTAAAAGATAAATGTGATGAAAATGATTGGGCTGTTTTGGAGTGGGTGAAACATTGAGACTACCAATCCTATGCCTTGATTTTGATGGAACCATCCACGCTTACGAGAGCGGATGGCAAGGTGCGGATATTATTCCGGATGAGCCTGTGGCGGGTGCGTTCGCGTTTATCCGTGAGGCCATGGAGCAGTTTGAGGTGCATGTCTTTTCTGCCCGCAGTGGATTGCCTGGTGGTATCGAGGCGATGAAGGCATGGTTTATCCGTCACGGATGGGAAGAAGATGCTCTTGGTCAACCCGCTGGCATCACCTTCCCCACCAGTAAGCCGCCGGCGCATGTCAGCATTGATGATCGCGCGATCAATTTTACCGGATCTTGGCCGACCATTCAGAGCTTAAAGGATTTTCGGCCTTGGAATGACCTAGACGCCTAACGATGACGATGAGACAGATGGATCAGTCGTGTCGGGGGCAGAGCAAGGTGCTGGCCAAGGATCGCTCGCCGGATCGGGTGTTGGTCTATGCGGTGATGACCAAGCCCTCGATTGCCGCACACCATCCCTGACAAACCCAACAGCCGTTTGCAGAAGTATCGTTTGGTGGAAATAAAGCAATGAAAGCCTATCAACCGCCCTGTACAGTGACAGCCGAGATGCTTTCGCAGGTAGCAACGATTGCCGAAAAGGTTGGGCGATTGCAGGCGCAGCCCGATGCGCTGTTGCGTTTACGCAAGGTCAATCGCATTCGCACTATTCAGGGTTCGCTTGCCATTGAGGGAAACACTATGACCGAGGCGCAAATTACTGATATCATTGATGGTAATCGCGTTGTGGCACCACCCAGAGAGATTCAGGAAGTGCGCAATGCCGTGGCTGTGTATGAACGCCTGACACAGTGGAACCCGCTCACAGCGTCCGACCTGCTCGAAGCGCATGCCATGCTGATGCAGGGTCTGCTGGATAGTGCGGGCCACTATCGCACCTGCAGTGTTGGAGTGATGGGCGGTCGGGAGGTGGTGCATATTGCGCCACCTGCGGCTCGGGTGAGAGAATCGATGCAGGAGCTGTTCCACTGGATAAAAGTGACGGATTTACATCCGCTGGTTGCCAGCTCCATTTTTCATTATGAGTTCGAGTTCATTCACCCCTTTGAAGATGGCAATGGTCGGATGGGGCGCTTCTGGCAGACGCTGCTGCTCAGTCGTTGGCATGCCCAATTTGCCGACCTGCCGATTGAGAGTATGATTTATGCACGGCAACACGACTATTATCAGGCGCTGAATGCGAGTACCAGCGGTGGTGATGCCGCTCCCTTTGTCGTTTTCATGCTGCAGGTGATTCACAGCACGCTGGATTCGCTGGAGACCCCGCAAGTCGCCCCCCAAGTCAGCCCCCAAGTGAAAGCGTTGCTGGGGGCGTTGCAGGGCGAGATGAGCCGTGGCGCGTTGATGAATGCGCTTGGGCTATCCGACCGAAAATCCTTTCGGGCGCGTTATCTGTTACCGGCGCTGGAAGCAGGATTGATCGAGATGACCCTGCCGGATAAACCGAACAGCCGCTTGCAACGATATCGATTGGTGAAAGATAAAAGTACGGAAGTCATGACGACTTTTTTGCGATGGGATCATGAGTAAAACGGTGTTTGTTTGTCAGGCCTGCGGGGCGGTGTCGCGCAAGTGGCAGGGGCAGTGTGGCGATTGCGGGGAGTGGAACTGCATCAGCGAGCAGAAAGCGCCGGCGACGCGGTTGCGTGGCAAGTCGGCCTCCAAGGTGTCCGCCGCATTGGCGACGCAGCCGATCACGGCGGTGGGGCGCGAGGCGCATCAGCGCCGCTCCACCGCGATTGAGGAGTTGGATCGGGTGTTGGGCGGCGGGTTGGTGCCGGCGTCGGCGGTGCTGATGGGCGGCGCGCCCGGTATCGGCAAATCGACGCTGTTGCTGCAGGCGAGTTGTCAGCTCTCCCGCGGGCAGCGCGTGCTCTACATCACCGGCGAGGAGTCGGTGGAGCAGGTGCGGCTGCGGGCGGAGCGAATCAATGCGCTGCATGACAACCTCACCATCGCCGCCGGCATCGAGCTGGAGGCGATGCTGGAGACCATCACCTCGCTGCGGCCGCAGGTGGTGGTGGTCGATTCGATCCAGACCACGGTCTCCAACGGGCTGACTTCGGCGCCGGGGACGGTGTCGCAGGTGCGCGACTGCGCGGCGGCGTTGATCCAGTCGGCCAAGCAGATGGGGCATGCGGTGATTCTGGTTGGCCATGTCACCAAGGAGGGGGCGCTGGCGGGGCCTAGGGTGCTGGAGCATATGGTCGATTGCGTGCTCTATTTCGAGGGAGATCGCGGCCACGCCCACCGCATGCTGCGGGCGGTGAAAAACCGCTTCGGTCCGGCGGGTGAGGTGGGGATCTTCGAGATGTCGGATGCGGGCTTGCAGGGGGTGCGCGACGCTTCCCGTCTCTTTCTGCACGAGCGCAGCGAGGAGATGGCGGGCTCGGTGGTACTCGCCTGCATGGAGGGGACGCGGCCGCTGCTGGTGGAGGTGCAGGCGCTGGCGGCGCCGACGGTGTACGCCACCCCCAAGCGGTCGGCGGTGGGGATCGACCCCAACCGGGTGGCGATGCTGATGGCGATCCTAGAGCGGCGCATCGGCCTGCCGCTGGCGCAGCATGATGTCTATATCAATGTGGTCGGCGGGGTGCGGGTGGTGGAGCCGGCGGCCGATCTGGCGGTGGTGATGGCGGTGATTTCGGCGTGGCGCGACCAACCGCCGCTGGCGAAAACGGCGCTGTTCGGCGAGGTGGGGTTGACCGGCGAGGTGCGGCCGGTGAGTCAGCCGGAGGCGAGGGTGCGCGAGTTGGCGTCGCTCGGCTTTTCGCGCGTACTGCTGCCCAAGGCCAACCGCGACCGGGTTGCCAAGGCGGATATCCGGCTGCGCGACAGCGGTGAAGCGGTGCGGATGCTGCCGGCGGCAACGGTGGCGGATGCGGTGCAGGGGATATTGCGTTGAGCATCCGAGGCACTACAGTGTGCCTTTCGTGGGGGTATATCGAAGGAGAAATGCTATGTGGATAAGGGTGTTGTGGCTGGTTGTGTTGTTGCTGCCGATGCGGGCGGCGTTTGCGCTGGAGATTCCCCCGCTGGAGGTCGGCGCGGGAGCGGGGATCGCGACCGTCTATCTGAACCCCGCCAGAGGCCAGCTCAATGTGCCGACGGTGCACTTGCAGGCCGAGGCGGGGAACCCGGAGCTTTCGCTGGAGGCGCGTGCTGGCGCTTCCGCCCGTGGCGGCGATAAGCAGCTTTCCGGCGGCAGCCTGTTGACGGTGCAGTTCGACTATTTCTACTCGTTGATGCTCAAATCGGGGTTGGAGCTGTTTGACCCCGCCAACCGGCTCTTTTTTCAAGGGGGGTGGTCGAAGTTTCGCATGCGCAGCACCACCAATGCCTTCGACACCCTCTCCAACCGTGCCAGCTTCGGTTTTGGCGTTGGGTTGCGTCGTCAGTTGAGTGGGAAGTTCGGGGTCAGCGCCGAGTATATGCGCTATTCCGCCGATATTCGGGCGGCATCCTTGAGTTTGGATTACGCCCTGTGATGGGGTGGTCTGTGTGGTCGTTGATGGGTAGGGTATCGCCCATCTTTTTAATCGTTAGGAGTGTTGGAACATGGCTTTTGTTGTAACCCGTTTGTGTGAAGATTGCGTCGATACCGCCTGCGTGGCGGTCTGTCCGGTGGACTGTTTCTATCAGCCGAAGAATCCGGGTGGGGACTACCCGAACATGCTGATGATCTCACCGGAGGAGTGTATCGATTGCGCGGTGTGTGAGCCGGAGTGCCCGTGGGAGGCGATCTATCCCGAGGAGGATGTGCCGGAGGTGTTCAGTGGCGATATCGCGCTGAACGAAAAGTGCGATACCGACCGCGACGCGTTCGATCTGGCGGAGGTCAAGGAGCATACCCCGCCGTCGGCGGAAGAGGTGAGCGCCAACCGCGCCAAATACGGCCTCTAACAGGGAGGCTATCTTCGCCAAGGAAGGATCCATCGCTGCCGCCACCCCCGTCTATGACCTGACCCTCGATCGGCTGCGCGGCCTGTGCCGGCAGGCGGGAGCCAAGCCGGTGCACGCCGAGCGGCTCCATGCGTGGCTCTATCGCCACGGTCGCCGGGATCTATCGGCGCTGCCCGAACTACCGCGCCCGCTTGCCGGGTTGCTCGCGCAGCGGGTCAGCCCCTCGCTTCCCGAGGTGATCCGGCAGCAAATCTCGGTTGACGGAACCTGCAAGTATCTGCTGCGGCTGGAGGATGGCGAGCAGGTGGAGACGGTGGTGATTCCAGCCGGAGGGCGCACCACCCAGTGCATTTCCACCCAGGCGGGGTGTGCGCTCGGTTGCCGCTTCTGTCTGACGGCGACCGGCGGTCTGCGGCGCAACCTGCGGCGCGGCGAGATGGTGGCGCAGCTGCTGACCGGTTGGCAACAGGGAGGCGAGCGGGTGCGCAATCTGGTGCTGATGGGGATGGGCGAGCCGATGCACAACTATGACGCGGTGGCCGATTTCGTCCGTCTGGTGACCGATCCCGCGGGGTTTGCCTTCGCGCCGCGCCATGTGACCCTCTCTACGGTGGGGGTGGTGCCGGGCATCACGCGCATGGTGGATGAGCGGCTGCCGTGCAATCTGGCGATCTCCCTCAATGCCACCACCGACGCGGTGCGCGATCGGTTGATGCCGGTCAATCGCAAGTATCCGCTCGCCACGCTGCTGGCGGCGATGCATCGCTTTGCGGAGACCTTTCCCAAGCGGCGGATGCTGGTGGCCTATGTGTTGCTGGCGGGAGTGAACGATTCGGCTGCCGATGCCGAACGGCTGGCGGCGATGGTGCGCGATCTTCCCTGCACGGTGAATCTGCTGCCGTTCAACCCTTGGCCGGGCGCACCGTGGCGGCGCCCCGACGATGGTGTGGTCAGCCGCTTTCGTGCGATCCTCTCCGCGGCGGGGCTGGTGGCGGTGGTGCGCGAGCCGCGCGGGCGCGATATCGATGCGGCGTGCGGCCAACTGTTGCGGCGCCAAGATGGGGAACTCTCCAAGGGGGTGTGTGATGGTTGAGACCGTGTTGCTGCTTGTGGTGGCGATTGCGCTGATCTACTACGCCGCCGAGTTTTTTACCAACGCGCTGGAGCATGTGGGCGAGCGGATGGGGGTGTCGGAGGGGGTAACCGGCTCCATCTTCGCGGCGATCGGCACCGCGATGCCGGAGACGATCGTGCCCATCGTGGCCATTCTGGGCGGGGGAGAGAATAGCGAACTGAACCATGACATCGGCATGGGGGCGATCCTCGGTGCCCCCTTCATGTTGGGCACGGTGGCGCTCTTTCTGGTGGCCATCACCGCGGGAACCAAGCGGGGATGGAAGGCGCGGCTGACGCCGGAGC
>WFMN01000132.1 GCA_015489095.1 Mariprofundaceae bacterium
GTCGCCGATGTGGAGCGGCGTGCCGCCCTGATGCGGGAACAGCATGACCGATAGTGGCGCGGCACCGCTGCGCGTGCTCTTCGTCTGCTTGGGCAACATCTGCCGCTCGCCGCTGGCCGAGGCGATCGCGCGCGGCGTGGCGAGCGAGATGGGCGTTGCCGACCGTTTTCACTTCGCCTCCGCCGGCACCGGAAACTGGCATGTCGGCGGCGGTGCCGACCCGCGCTCGGCAGCAACCGCGCAGCAGTTCGGGCTCGATCTCTCGCGCCATCGCGCGCGGCAGATCACCGCGGAGGCCATCCGCGACTGGGACTGGTTCATCGCCATGGATCACGACAACCGCCAGCAACTGTTGGCGATGGGCGCCGACCCCGAGCGGGTGTGGATGATGCGCCGCTTTGATGTGGAGGAGGGCGAGCCCGCGCCCGATGTGCCCGACCCCTACTACGGCGGCCCCGATGGCTTCACGCTGATGTACCGCCTGTTGCAGGAGAACATCCGGCCGCTGCTGCAACAGCTACTGCGCTCCCCCCTGTAGGACGAAACCGTGGATGCGATCATTCGCCGCGCGCTGCATGAGGATCGCGCCGATCACGATATCACCGTGGCCGCCACCATCGACCCCCATCAGCAGGGGGAGGCGGTGATTGTCGCCAAGGGGGCGGGGGTGCTGTCGGGGGCGTCGGTGGCGGAAGCGGTGTTTCACGCTGTCGATTCCGACTTGCAGTGCCGCTGGCAGCGCAAGGATGGCGAGCGCCTCGCCCAAGGGGATCCTGTCGCGACCATCTCCGGCGGCGTTCCCGCCATCCTCGCCGCCGAGCGCACGGCGCTCAACTTTTTGCAACATCTCTCCGGCATCGCCACTGCCACTGATCGCTTTGTGCGTGCCGTCTCCGGCACCAAGGCCGCCATCTATGATACCCGCAAAACGGTGCCGGGATTGCGTTCCCTCGCCAAACAGGCGGTGGTCGATGGCGGTGGCCACAACCACCGCGCCGACCTCGCCGGCGGCTTTCTGATCAAGGAGAACCACATCGCCGCCGCGGGATCCATCACCGCCGCCATCGCCCGCTGTCGGGCGTATGACCCTGAGCCGTGGATCGAGGTGGAGTGCGAAACACTGGCGCAGGTCGAAGAAGCGGCGGCGCTCGCTCCGCAGTTGATTCTGCTCGACAACATGACGCCGCAACAGGTGGCGGCCGCGGTCTCCTTGGTCTCCGAGAGCCAGTTGGAGGCGAGCGGCGGTATCACGCTGGAGAATGTGCGCCACTACGCCGAGAGCGGGGTCGATCGCATCGCCATCGGCGCCATCACCCACTCCGCGCCGGTGGTGGATCTCTCGCTGCTGCTGCAATGATCGCCCCCTCCCCGCTTCATCTACCCGCATGCCGGTGTGCATGGCGTCATCTGGCGCTCGATTGCGTTACCTCCACCAACGATATCGCGTTGCAGCAGGCGGAAGAAGGGGCGGCGGAGGGGCTGGTGATCACCGCCCGTCAGCAGACCAAAGGGCGCGGCCGGCAAGGGCGCGAATGGTTGGCCGGCTACGACGACGCCCTGCTGATGAGCCTGCTGCTCCGCCCCGACTGGCTTGATGTGGCGCGCGCGCCGCAGCTTTCGCTGTTGGCGGCGGTTGCGCTCTACCATGCGCTCGACGACATCGACGGCAAGCGCCTCAAGTGGCCCAACGACCTGCTGGTGGATGGCCGCAAACTGGCGGGCATCCTGACGGAGCTGCGCGCCCCGATCGCCGGTCGGCCGCCGGTGGTTGTCGTCGGCATCGGCGTCAACCTGCGGCCGCCTAGCGATGGCTGGCCGGATCAGCTGCGCCATCCAGCCACCGCGCTTGCCGCGCTTGGCGTGCGTTGCGGCGCCGGGGAGCTGATGCGCCGCATCATCCCCGCCTTCGACGCCTGCTACACCGCCTACCGCGACGGTGGTTTCGGGGCGATCGCCGAGCAGTGGTGGCGGGCGCACGGCGGTGAGCAGCCGGTCACCGTCGATGAGGGTGGTCGCAAGTGGCGGGGGCGTGCCGTGGGGCTGGACGACGACGGTGCCCTGCTGGTGCATGATGGCCACGGAGTGCGGCGGGTGGTGGCGGCCGATGTCGCCCCGTGCGACGGGGAAGGCGATGCTGCTGACGATTGACATCGGCAACACCGATATCGCCTGCGGCCTCTACGATCTGGTCGCGGCGGAGGGGCACCCAACGCTGCACGCTGATTGGCGTCTGCGCAGCCACCACAGCATGACCGCCGATGAACTCGCTTGGCAGCTGTGCGGTCAGTTGCAGATGCGCGATTTTCCGGTGGCGGCCATTCGCGCGGTGATGGTGGCCAGCGTGGTGCCGCCACTCGATGGCGTGGTGCGCCAGGCGTGTACCACCCTGTGCGGCGCGCCGGTGGCGTTGGTGGGCGAGCGCAAGGTGCGCACCGGCATGGCGATCGACTACCTCCACCCCGGCGATGTCGGTGCCGACCGGGTGGTGAATGCCGTCGCCGCCCGCCACCGTTTCGGCGCGCCGGTGATCGTGCTTGACTGCGGCACCGCCACCACCTTCGATGTGGTCGGCGCCAACGGCCACTACGCCGGCGGTGCCATTCTCGCCGGTATCGATCTCGCGCTGGGGGCGTTGGCGCAACGGGCGGCGCGGCTGCCGCAGGTGTCGCCGGCTCGCACCGATACCCTCATCGCCCGAGACACGGTCAGTGCCATGCGGGCGGGAAGCTACTGGGGGGCGGTCGAGGCGATCAACGGGCTGATTCGCCGCCTGCGTGTTGAGCTGGATGACGTATCGGTACCGGTGGTGGCAACCGGGGGCGCCGCCGCCCGTATCGCGGCGGATATCGACGGCCTCACCGCCCTGGAGCCCCATCTTACGCTGGATGGATTGGCGCTCTTGGGGCGCGGCCATTTTGCGGAGAAGCGGTGCGACTGATCCGCCGCGTGGTGATCGTGCTGCTGTTGATCGCCTGCGCGGTGTTGGCGTGGATGGCGTGGAACCCGATTCTCCCCTCCAACGGCGCCCGCAGCGTGCGGGTGATGGTTCCACCGCCCCCCGAGCGGCTTGATCAACGGTGGCAGGTGGTGTCGCGGCGCATGATGCGTGAGGAGGACGCACGACAGATCAAGCGGCAACTGGCGGCGGTGGGGCTGCATCCCAAGGTGGTCGCCAGTCGGGAGCAGGTGCAGTGGACGGGGTTTGTCGATCCCTACAGCTACCCATCGGTTGCCGCCTCGGTGGAGGCGCAGGCGCGTTGGCAGCAGCAGGGGGTTGTCAGCACGGTGCTCCATGACGATGGCGGTTATCACCTGCTGCTGGGGCGTTTTTTCTCCCCGCGGGAGGCGGAGGGGCAGCGGCGTCGGCTGGCCGCCACCTCCCTGCCGTGGCGCGCGCAATCCCACACCGAGATGGCGGTGGTGTGGCGGTTGGTCTTCCCGCCGCAATCGAAACAGGATGCGGAGGTAACCTGGCGGCTGGCTCAACAGCAGGGCGGGGTGGAGCCGGTGATGCGCCGCTACGCGCCGCCTGTGGATCGTTACACCGCGGTTGGCAGCGGTGCGCGCTAAGCTCATCGTTGGGCTGCACGGGGTGACGCTCACCCCGGAGGAGGCGGCTTGGCTGCGTCGTTCGCCTCCGCCGGCCGGCATCATCCTCTTTGCGCGCAACGCGGAGAGCCCCGAACAGGTGCGAGCCCTCATCGACCAAGCGCGCAGCGCCGCTGGAGCGCCGTTATGGGCGGCGATCGACGAAGAGGGGGGGCGGGTGCACCGCCTGTCGTGGCCACCGTTTCACCCGCGCCCGGATGCGGAAAGCTTCGGCAGGCGGTATGCCGTTGATCGGCAACGGGCGCTGATGGATGCTCGCGACGACGCCCGCCGTTGCGGTGAGGCCTTGTCCGCGATGGGCTTCACCCATAACTGCGCGCCGGTGCTCGACCTGCGCCACCCAGAGGGGCACGCCGTCATCGGCAGCCGCGCCTACGGGCGGGATGTGGCCACCGTCGCCGCGTTGGGCGAGGCGGTGATGCAGGGGCTGGACGAGGCCGGTGTCGCCGCCGTCGCCAAACACTTTCCCGGGCATGGCCGCGCCGATGCCGACTCCCATCTGACCACGCCGGAGGTGAGGCTGGATGAGGCCACCTTGCTGGCGGAGGCCGCCCCGTTTCGTACCCTGATCGGCCGCGGGCTGCGCCATGTGATGACCGCCCATGTTCGCTACCCTTCGCAGGATGGCGCCGTTGCCTCCTGCTCACGCTACTGGCACCGGCAACTGCGGCGATCCTTCGGTTTTCGTGGTACCATCTGGAGCGATGATCTCAGCATGGGCGGGGCGGGCGACGACCTGCGGGCGGCGCTTGTTGCCGCCGATCGCGCCGGGTGCGACCGTTTGCTGGTGTGTCAGCCGCGCGACTGCGGCGCCATCTTCCGCGACACCATTCCGCTTGATGCGGTTAAAACAGAAACAGGAGCAACGAACCGTGATTCAAACCATCAATAGCGAGAACGCACCCAAGGCTGTCGGTCCCTACAGCCACGCCGTCATCCACGGCGATACCGCCTACCTGTCGGGGCAGATCGGCATCGACCCGGCCAGCGGGGCGCTGGTGTCCGACGATGTCCGCGCGCAGGCGAGACAGGTGATGGCCAACCTGCAGGCGGTGCTGGCAAGTTGCGGCAGCGAGCGATCCCGCATCATCAAGGTGTCGATCTATCTGATTGACATGGCGGATTTCGCCGCCGTCAACGCACTCTACGCCGAATGGCTGCAGGAGCACCGTCCCGCCCGCGCCACCGTGGCCGTGGCTTCGTTGCCCTTGAACGCCAAGATCGAGATGGATCTGGTTGCCGCCATCGGGTGACGGAGAACAACACCCGCCGCCTATGTGATTCATGAGGAGATCGCAACAAGTCCGTCCGTGGCAATTCGCGGTTGGAAACCGCTCCTACAGCCTGTGAGGCGGGGAATCCTTTCCCCCGAACCCATCCGTGGCCGCGATGATGACTTCTTGCGAAGTCATCATGCTATGATTATATTCTAATTCGAGATTGAATATGCTTGTGTTTTATGTCTGAACGAATAGTATAACACGCATGATTCGTTTTCATCTTCACACGCTGAATGACTGGTTTGCGCAGAAGCGCCACAAGCCGCTGATCTTGCGCGGGGCGCGACAGGTGGGGAAAAGCACGCTGGTGCGCATGTTCGCCCAACGGCGGCAGTTGGAGCTGATCGACATCAATCTTGAGCGCAATCCCGAGCATGCGGAGCTCTTTGCCTCGAACGATACCCGGCAGATCGTTGCCACGCTGCGGCTGTTGTTCAACCGGAACATCGAAGCGGGTAAGGCCATTCTCTTTCTTGATGAGATTCAGGCACAGCCCGGCGTGCTCGCCTCCCTGCGCTATTTTTATGAGGATATGCCCGAACTGCATGTAATCGCCGCGGGCTCGTTGCTCGATTTTGCATTGGCATCGCCCTCATTTTCGATGCCCGTTGGGCGCATCAGTTACCTTCACCTCTATCCAATGAGTTTTGTCGAGTTTCTTCAGGCGATGGGGGAACAGGGGCTGGCGGAGTTCCTCACAGCATGGCATGTTGGTGATGCCCTGCCCGACGCCCTCCATCGCAAGTTGATGGGGCTGTTGCGCCAATGCATGGCGGTGGGTGGAATGCCGGAAGCTGTACAGGCATTTGTGGACTCCAACGATTTTCGCACTTGTGAAGCGATCAAACAGGATCTCCTCGCCACCTTTGCCGATGATTTTGCCAAATATGCCCGCACCCAAGATCAGGCGTTGATTCGTCAGGTCTTTCGCATGGCTCCCCGTTTTATCGGCCGCAAGGTGAAGTACAGCGAGATCACCAGCGCAATGCCGGCTGCACGGGTCGGCAAGACCATCCAGCAACTTGCCATGGCAAGGGTGCTTCACAAGGTCGTGCGAAGCTCCGCCAATGGCTTGCCGCTGGCGGCGGAGGAGAAAAGTAAATTCTTCAAACTGCTGTTTCTGGATGTAGGTCTGGTCTCCACCCTGTTCAATATCGGCTGGTTGGGATTGCAGGATGATGTGATGCTGGTTAATCAGGGCGCCATCGCCGAACAGTGGGTGGGGCAGGAGCTGTTGGGTGCGCTAGACCACCATCAGCCGCCGCATCTGCACTACTGGGCGAGGGAGGCGCGCTCAAGCTCCGCCGAGGTGGATTTTGTGATCGAAGGTGTGCAACCCGTGCCTGTCGAGGTGAAGTCTGGTAAAAGCGGAGCGTTGAAGTCGCTGCACCTGTTCATTAGAGAGAAGGGCTCGCCGCTTGCCGTGCGCTTGAATGCCGACCGTCCCAGCCTACTCTCCGATCACTACAACGATGCCAACGGGGCGCGAAAGCCGTATCAACTGCTCTCACTGCCTCTATACATGGCGGGTCAGGTTCGGAGGCTGGTGTCGGAACGATCACTCGCCAGCTCTATATAGTCCGCCACGGTTCGTCACGGACTTATTGACACGAAACGAAAACAGCCGCCGATGGGTATCCATAATCGGCTGTTTTTATTGGCGTCCCCAACCGGATTCGAACCGGTGTTGCCGCCGTGAAAGGGAGTATCAGAGGGTGTTTTTGTTCCATCCGCAAGTCATCATGAGACAATATAAGTATCTATAATACAATAGGTTAAATTGAATACTGGCAAATCGTAGTCTCCGGCTGATCCCCTCTGTTCGGGGCGGTATTATTGACATATTATTGACACGGGAACCGTTCTTCCTAGAATCATGGGGGGGTATGGCAAGAGCAATAAGAAATGCAAAGCTCGACACGCGAGAGGCACGAAGAAAGTTGTCAGCGGGTGTCCGGCACTTTGGGAACATTGGCGAGACCGGTGTTGCATTAGGGTATCGAAAGGGAACTGGGAAGGCGTCGATAGCGTCATGGTCTGTGCGGTATGAGGTAGGGAACAATCGCTACAAGCTGCACAGGCTCGGTGATGCCGATGATATTCAAGATGCCGATGGTGAGCGCGTGCTCAACTACAAGCAGGCGGTGGCGGCAGCTAGGGCTTTCGTTGCCAGCCGCCGAAAGGTTACCGATGAGAACTACACGGTTCGGGATGCATATGAGGATTATCTGGAGTGGTATCCGGTTCACGGCAACAAGGGCAAGGGCGGCAAAAACGACAGTGGAATCCGCTCGGTGGCCAAAGCTCACATCCTGCCGCATTTGGGGGATTACAAACTCGCTGACCTAACCTCCATCATGATACGAAATTGGGTAGATGGTATCGTGCAGGCACCGCCGAAGGGAAGGAGCCAGCAACCCAAGATGAGTGCAACCAGCCTGAGGGCAAGAAAGGCCACCGCCAACCGCATCCTGACCGTGCTCAAGGCGATGCTGAATGTAGCGTATCAGAACCAGAAAATCCTATCCGATGCTGGGTGGCGAAGTGTGAAGCCGTTCCAAAATGTCGATGCCCCTCGCATATCGTGGTTTACACCGGAGGAGCTTCAGCGGCTGATCAACGCCTGCGAACCAGACTTTCGCAAACTGGTTCTAGCAGCCTTGTACAGCGGGTGCAGATATGGCGAACTGGCCAACGCCCTCGTCCACTGGTTCGATCGGGAGAACGGGCTGCTACATATCCCAGCTCAGTCGGCCAAAAACGGAGAGGATCGTGATTGTTACCTCAATGAAGATGGTGTAAAATTCTTCTCGGACGCAGCGGTCGGTAAGGGGATGAGTGATCATCTTTTTACCCGGTCAGATGGATCTCCATGGAAGCGGGCACAACAACAGCGGCCGATGCAACGCGCATGTCTGGCAGCCAACATCGATCCACCGAAAAGTTTTCATATTTTGCGGCACAGCTATGCCACCGCGTTGATTTCCGCAGGTGTGTCTATCGAGATTGTGGCGGCGTGCATTGGCGACAAAGATTTGCGAACCGCTAAACGGCATTATGCCCATCTGGCAAACGATCAGATCAAGGCGACGATACGCCAGCATCTGCCATCGTTTACCGCAGCAGATGAGAACCGCAATGTGCTTGCATTTCGGGCGAAGAACAGCCGCGCGGACAGGGAGGACTTCCCCGTCCAACAGGGACAGGCCAACTAAAGGTTTTCGAGCAACGCCTTGATGTCGCGCTCCCGCCAGAAGGATCGCCGACCGACTTTTACCGGTTTCGGAAACTTTCCGGCCTGAATCCCTTTCCACCAAGTAGATCGCGCAATAGGGATGATACGAGGAATAATCATCTTTTCGGACAAAAGACAATCGGTTTCGTTACCCTGCGGTTCGTTTTGGTCATGGTTACTTTGCATGATGGATACTCCTTGTTCGATTGGATGAACCGAACGCTATCGCATCAATATGCCGTAAAGTTGGTCGAATAACCCCTGATTTTCGCGCATGTCAGTTCTTAAGAGGGCTCGTTGCCGGCAAGGCAAGCGCCGGCCGCATTCAATGTCGACCTCTATATCGACGCGGGCGAGTTCGATTTTGCGCTGGATGAGCAGATCAGCCTGCGGCTGCGTCGCGACGCTGTGGTACACCTGCGTGAACGGCTCTCTCCCCGGATCAGACGCTACGCGATATTGATGACAACTGGGTGGAGCTAACCGCCACCGTGCAGGAGAGCTAGGAGTTACGCTGGCAGCATGGTTCACCAATGATCGGGTATTAAGTGTGCAAGTGGGGGAGAATTTGGGCATAATCCATAGAGGCCTATACACCATAATGAGCCGCCGTTTTTTGCGCTATTTCCGCAAATTCGGCGCGTAGTGAAGTAGGTTCCACCACCTCAACAAGATGACCAAATCCAAGCAGCCACCAGCGCAGCTCTGATGAATCCCGTGTGGTGGCGGTAATCAGCACTCTGCCGTCATCTTGCTTTTCGATCTGTTGATCATCGGATAACGGGCGTTCGCTCAGGTGGATGGCGGCATCGGCATCGAACA
>WFMN01000133.1 GCA_015489095.1 Mariprofundaceae bacterium
CTCACCTTGGTGCGCGGCAACGGCTGTCGCGTCGAGGACGATCAGGGGCGCAGCTACCTCGATTTCGTCGCCGGCATCGCCGTCAACACACTGGGGCACGCCCATCCCCGGCTGAGCAAGGCCATCTGCCAACAGGCGCAGACCATGCTGCACTGCTCCAACCTCTACCACATCCCGCAGCAGCAGCGGTTGGCTGCGCGGCTGGCGCAGCTTTCGGGGCTGGAGCGCGCCTTCTTCTGCAACTCCGGCGCCGAGGCCAACGAGGCGGCGATCAAACTGGCGCGCAAGTTCTTTTACGACCAGCAGCCCGATACACCGCGCCACACCATCATCACCGCCACCCGGTCGTTCCACGGCCGCACCCTGACCACGGTGGCCGCCACCGGTCAGGAGAAGGTCAAGACCGGCTTCGCCCCGTTGCCGCAAGGCTTCGTCCATGTGCCGCTCAACGACATCGACGCCCTCACCGAGGCGGTTGATGCCACCACCGCTGCTATTCTGCTGGAGCCGTTGCAGGGCGAGGGCGGGGTCAACCCCGCCGAGCCTGACTACCTGCGGGCGGTGCGCGCGCTGTGCGACCAACGCGGTCTGCTGCTGATGCTGGATGAGGTGCAGACCGGCATCGGCCGCACCGGCACCATGTTCGCCTTCGAACAGGCGGGGATCGTGCCCGATGTACTGACACTGGCCAAGGGGCTGGGCGGCGGCGTGGCCATCGGCGCCATGCTGGCGCGCGAGGAGGTCGCCGCCTCCTTCGCCCCCGGTAGCCACGGCTCCACCTTCGGCGGCAACCCGCTCGCCTGCTGCGCCGCCAACTGTGTGCTCGATGTGATCGAAGCCGAGGGATTGCTTGCCAACTGCATGGAAATGGGGAATAAATTGCGTGACGGGCTGCAACATCTCGCCCGGTTGGGGTCGGCCAAGGGGCAGACAATGGCGGTGCGCGGCAGCGGCCTGCTGCTGGGGCTGGACTGCGGACAGCCGGTGATGGAGCTGATCGACGACTGCCGCCAGCGGGGGCTGTTGCTGTTGGCGGCGGGGCCGAATGTGCTCCGCCTGCTGCCGCCGCTGATTGTTGCCGATCATGAAATTGAGGAGGCGCTTGATACCATTACCGCCGCACTCATGCACCGAGGATGGATATGACACACTTTTTACAACTGACCGATCTCAACCGCGACCAAGGGCAGTGGCTGATGGTGCGCGCCGCCGAGCTCAAGGCGATGCAGCAGCGCGGCGAACCCCACCGCACGCTGGAGGGCAAAACGCTGGGGATGATCTTCGACAAGGCGAGCACCCGCACCCGGGTGTCGTTTGAAACCGGCATGTTCCAGCTTGGCGGCCACGCCGTCTTTCTCCACTCCAGCACCAGCCAACTGGGGCGGGGCGAGCCGGTGGAGGACAGCGCGCGCGTGCTCTCCTCGATGGTGGACATCATCTGCATCCGCACCTTTGCCCACCAAACCGTGCAACGATTCGCCGAGTTCTCCTCGGTGCCGGTGATCAACGCCCTCACCGACTACACCCACCCCTGCCAGATTCTGGCCGATGTGATGACCTTCGAGGCGCACCGCGGCAACATCAACGGCAAAACCGTGGCTTGGATCGGCGATGGCAACAACATGGCGCACTCGTGGATCAACGGTGCGGCGGTGTTCGGCTACCGGCTGCATCTCGCCTGCCCGCGCGGCTACCAGCCGGATCAAGCCCTGATCGATCTGGCGCGTAGCAACGGCGCCACCATCGAGCTGACCACCGACCCCGCCGAGGCCGCCCATCACGCCGATCTGGTCACCACCGATGTGTGGGCGTCGATGGGTCAAGAGGCGGAGCAGAAGGAGCGCGAGGCCGCCTTCGCCGGGTTTCAGGTCGATGGCAAGCTGATGGCCACCGCCAAGCCCACCGCCCTGTTCATGCACTGCCTGCCCGCCCATCGCGGGGAGGAGGTGGCCGCCGAGGTGATCGACGGCCCGCAATCGGTGGTGTGGGATGAGGCGGAAAACCGTTTGCACAGCCAGAAGGCGTTGTTGGAGCTGCTGCTCAACAAGGGGAATACCACCCCATGTCGCTGATCGGGGCGGGCATCGGCGCCGGAATCGGCGCGCTCATCGGCGGGCCGATCGGCGCGGCACTCGGCGGCTGGCTGGGGCACTCGGTCAGCGAGGCCTACCAGCAGGTGAAGGCGCAACACGGGCCGATTATCATGAACAGAGCGGAGGCGCAGAGCGTCTTCTTCGTCACCCTCTTCTCCATGCTGGCCAAAATGGCCAAGGCCGATGGCCATGTTGATCAAAGCGAGGCGGACCTGATCAACCGGCTGGCGCGCACCCAGCTTCACATGGACGAGGAGGATCGCAAATCGGCCGCCACCATCTTCAAGAACGCCCTCAACGACAGCTACAGCATCTTTGACTACGCCGGCCAATACCGCAAGGTGGCCGGCAGCCGCGAGATGTGCGAGATGGTCTATCGCATGCTGTTCGCCGTGGCGTTTGCAGACCAAACCCTGCATCCGGCGGAAGATGCCATCCTGCAGGAGATCCCCGCCTACCTCGGGCTTGATCAGGGCTACTACCGGCTGCTCAAGGAGGAGTTTCAGGGCAACGAGGCCGACATCGACGAAGCCTACAAGGTGCTGGGCTGCGACAAGAACGCCAGCGACGCCGACATCAAGCACGCCTACCGCTCCCTGTGCAAGGAGTATCATCCCGACACCATCGCCGCCAAGGGGCTACCCGAAGGGTTCATCCACTACGCCGAACAGCAGATGCGCCTGATCAACAGCGCCTACGAAACCATCAAAAAACACCGTAAGCAACAGCAGTAGCCATGGGCAACCGCTACACCACCGTGATCCTCGATCGCGACGGGGTGATCAACTTCGATTCGCCCGATTACATTCTCGCGCCTGAGCAGTGGATTCCGGTGCCGGGCGCGCTGGAGGCGATCGCCCACCTGCACCGTTCCGGCATCAAGGTGGCGCTGGCCAGCAACCAGTCGGCGGTCGGGCGGGGGATGATCACCCGCGACCAGTTCGCCGCCATTCGCGCCACCATGGAGCAGGCGATCGCCACCGCTGGCGGCGCGTTGGCCGCCCAAGCCTACTGTTTTCACGCCCCCGACGACGGCTGCGACTGCCGCAAGCCCAAACCGGGGTTGATCAACCAGATCATGCAGACCCTGCACACCCCACGGCAGCAGTGCATCATGATCGGCGACTCCCCGCGCGATATCGAGGCCGCCACCCGCGCCGGCATCGACGCCGCGCTGGTGATCAGCGGCCACCACGCGCGCGAACCGCTGATCGCCAGCGTCCACCAGATCGACGCCGACATCCCCGTCTTCGCCAATCTGGAAGCCGCCATCGCCGCCCTCTTCCCCGCCGCTTAGATGCTCATCCTGCGTTCCGCGCTGTTTAACCTCCTCTTCTTCACCCTCACCCCGCTCTTTTCACTGCTGCTGCTGATCGCCCGCCTCGCAGGCCGCAACCCCGCGTGGGCGGTCGCCAGAGCGTGGAGCGGCACCATTTTGCAGCTTGCGCGCCTCATCTGCGGCATCAAGGTGGTGGTTGAGGGGCGGGAGCACTTTCCCGACACCCCGTGCGTGGTGGTGGCCAAGCATCAATCGGCGCTGGAGACCATCGCCATGCCGCTGCTGGTACCGCCCTATGTCTGGGTGCTGAAGCGGATCCTGCTCCACATCCCGCTCTTCGGCTGGGCGCTGTGGGCGATCGACACCATCGCCATCAACCGCGGCACCCCCCGGCAGGCGCTGAAACAGTTGCTCACCGAAGGGCAACAGCGGCTGCAAACACGCTGGGTGGTGATCTTTCCCGAGGGGAGCCGCAGCAAGCCGGGCGAGAAGCTCCCCTACCGCCCCGGCGGGGTGATTCTGGCGCAGAAGGCGAAAGTGCCGCTGCTGCCGCTGGCGCTCAACAGCGGCCGCTGCTGGCCGAAACGGGGATTCATCAAACGCCCCGGCACCGTCACCTTCCGCTTTCTGCCGCTGATCGACGCCGAAACCGTTGCCGGCAGCAGCCGCGATGCGCTGCTGCAACAGATCGAGCAGCAGATCGAAACCGCCTGCGCGGAGTTGTTGCAACCGGACAGGCTGTGATGGCTGCGCAAGAAGCCATCATCGCGGCAACGCAGGGATTCGGGGAAAGGATTCCCCTCCTACGGGCTGTAGGAGCGGTTTCCAACCGCGAATTGCCACTGTAACCATTTCGCATCTGCTGCGACCTAAAGGCCATGCGTACCACCCTGATCAAACTCTCCCCGCTGCTGCTGTTGGCGCTTGCCACCGCCCTCATCTTCGCCTTCGACCTGCACCACGCGCTCTCGTTCCACAATCTGGCCAGCCACCGCGAACAGCTTCTGGCGTGGATCGCCGCATCGCCGTGGATCGCGGGAGCCAGTTACCTGCTGCTCTACATCGCAGTGGTGGCGCTATCGCTGCCCGGCGGGCTGTTGATGAC
>WFMN01000134.1 GCA_015489095.1 Mariprofundaceae bacterium
ACCGCGGAGGCGCGGAGGCGCGGAGGAGAATGGTTCCCCCGCCACTTCGGCACAGGCAGCCGCGTCCACCCCTCCCGTCATTCCGGCGCAGGCCGGAATCCATGAGGCCGCAGCACCTAGGAACGGCGGCAAGCCTGATGACTGCGGGGATTCACCGCGGAGGCGCGGAGGCGCGGAGGATGGTGGTCAACCCGCCACTCCGGTACCGTCCACCCCTCCCGTCATTCCGGCGGAAGCCGGAATCCACAAGGCCGCAGCACCTAGGAACGGCGGGAAGGCCGATGGATGCCGGGTCAAGCCCGGCATGACGGGGGAGAAGAAGGCGGCGTCCGCGTCCACCCCTCCCGTCATTCCGGCGGAAGCCGGAATCCACAAGGCCGGCACGGCCGCAGCACCTAGGAACGGCGGGAAGGCCGATGGATGCCGGGTCAAGCCCGGCATGACGGAGGAGAAGAAGGCGGCGTCCGCGTCCACCCCCCCGTCTGACGCGGCCGAGGAGAAGCAAGCGCCGCGCGACGGCCTCTGGTCGCGGTTGAAACAGCGCATCGGCGGCGACCACACCCGCCGCGAGTGGCTGCTGCTCGGCGAACGGATCTTCTCCCACCCGCGCTACGCGATCGCGATCATCATCGCGCTGGCGCTCTGTACCCTCGATAGATACTGGTTTGTGGTCTGGCCGCTGGTGATCTTCTTCACCATCGAGTGGTGGCTGCGCTTCTGGCTGCTCAAAGAGAACGGCTTCAACAGTAAAACCGAAATGGGCTTTCTGCTGCTCGACGGGGTGGCGACCTTAAGTCTCTTCTCGGTGCTCTTTCTGCCGGTGGATCTGCTCGAGCAGGCCTTTTACCTGCGGATGGCGCGGCTGCTGCGCGGCATGTATCTGCTGCGCATGCTGCGCGTGTTCCGCATGTTCACCCACGAAACCTTCATCTATTCGCTGCCGTTCGGCATGTCGGTGTCGGTGCTGGCGGTGGTGGGGTTGATGGCGGAGAAGCTGTCGCTCTATGCCGGGATGGTGCTGCTGCTGGAGCTGGTGGTGCGCGCGATCTCGGTCTTCCGCGTGCTGCCCGACGGGCGACGGCGTTATGCCGAGATTCTCTTCCTGCCGGTGGATCTGCTGGCCAGCGTGGCGCTGCTGGGGGTGGTGCCGGGGCTCTCCCCGCTGTGGGTGCTGCTGCGGCTGATCCGTTTCATGGTGTTGCTCAACCCGCTGCGCAACCTGGCGCAGGCGCTGCTGGCGGTGGTGGGGCTGCCCGATATCCGCAAAGAGGCGGGGATGCTGCTCGGCGTGCTGGCGGTGATGATGTTTCTGGTGCTGATGTCGATCCTCTACCTCTACCCGCAGATGGATCTGGACGGGGATCACAAGGTGACCAGCGCCGACTACGCGCCGTTTCAGCTACTGCTGTTTGTCTTCCGCATGTTGATGGATCCCGGCGTGCCGCCGGCGGCGGCCTTTTCGCCGTGGCTGGTGGCGGTGACCATCGCCATTCTGCTGGCGGGGGTCTTCTTCTTCGCGCTGGTGATCGACCTTGGCGCCAGCTTTATGCAGAAGTTGCTGGAGGAGCTGGCCAACAGCCCGCTGACGCCGCGCGAGCAGATGCTGGTGGTGGGGGCGAACGAGCAGTCGATGCCGGTATTGCGCAACTTTGACAAGCTGTGCGGCCGACTGCGGCGTACCTTCGCCTCGGTGTGGGTCTTTTACGGTGAGCCGCTGGGGCAGGCATCGACCATCGGCCGCTGGCTGTCGATCCGGCGCGCGGAGCCGGGCGATCGCGGGCTGGTTGCCCGGTTTCGTCTTACCGGCTTGCAGCACTTGGTGATCTTTCACCGTCATGACGACAGCGAGGAGGAGATGCAGGCGCTGGTCGATACCCACCATCTGGCGCGCGAGGCCAAGGTGGATACGCTGGTGATCTCCGACGCGCTGTTGCCCGCCGACAAGCACGCGGTCTTCTCCGGCTCGCTGGGGGCGGAGGTGGTGATTTCGGCCTCGGTGATGACGCGCATGCTCTATCAGGCGACCCACTGTTCCTACATGCCGGAGCTGGGGATGCGGTTGATCGACGCCATCGCCGGCGAGACCGGGATGTACGCGGTGGAGTGGGCGGCCACCCTGAAACCGGCGGGCGCGGGGGCGGTGATGCATCTGGGCAACCGCGCGCAGCGGCTCGATCAGTGGATGACCTACTGTTTCGACGCCGGGATCAACCTCTTTGCGGGGCGCGAGGAGAGCGGCAAGTTGACGCTGCTGGCCGATCTCTACCATGTCGAACACGAGGTGGTGCTGACCGATGTGATCGGGGTCGGCGCCGAGCCGTCGCTGTGGGGCGGGGTGATGGAGGAGGCGCTCGCGGGCGAGCTGGAGGAGCACCACAACCTGCTCAAGACCTTCTCGTGGCCCGAGGTGTGGGATCTCAATATCATCTTCCTAGGGTGGCACCCCGGGCTGCCGGCGATGTTGATCGAGATGGCGCTTAAACACCACAAGATCGCCTTCCATGTCTTCACCGTGAGCGATGCCGACGGGGTGGCGGCCAAGCAGGCGCTGCTGGATGAGGCGATCGAGGACGCCGCTACCCGCAGCAAGTGCAAGATCAACGCCTCGGTGACCGAGTGGGACGGCCTCAATATCGAGGCGCTGACCCCCAAGCTGCGCGGCTGCAAGCTGATCATGCTCTACCCCGAAGAGATGGTGGGCGAGGGCGAAGATTCGGTGCTGGAGTTGTGGCTGCACCGGGTGGGCGAGGTGCTGCAGGCGCGCAAGGAGAAGACCAAGTGGTGGACGCCGCCCAAGCTGATGGTGCTGCCGCGCGCGGGAGAGAATATCGGTGCGCTGATCGCGGCGTCGCAGGAGTATCCGCTGCTGCAGATGGATGTGGGCTCGCCCGATGCCTTCCACGATCTCTATGTGTCGCGCAAGATGATCACCCACGCTTGGAAGGTGATCGACCCCCATCTGGTGCAGCAGGAGCTGAAATGTTATGAAATGATGGAGCTGCTGCTGAGCGACGCGGTGATCCTCGACATGACCAGTGCCGCCGGGCTGATGCAGGAGGAGTGCGAGTCGTGGCGTGATATCTACCGCGAGGGGGTGCATCGCGGCTGGTCGCTGGTCGGCTATGTGATGCCGGAGCGGGAGATCGGGGCACCGGTCGATCCGTTTGAGGTGCTGGAGCGGCTCTTTCCGCTCGATCGCAGCTACGAGGGGAGCCGCATGCACCTGTTGGCGGGCGCGGTGGTGACCGAGATGGATGCGCCGACCAAGGTGGATCAGCTGCTCTTCATCCGCCGTGGCGTGCTGGAGACGCACGGCGAGGAGGAGAAGGGCAAGGCGAAGCCGGCGGCGAAGAAACCCGCTGCGAAGCCCGCGGCTGCGAAACCTGCTGCGAAACCCGCCGCGAAACCGGCAGCCAAGCCTGCCTCACCCGTCATTCCGGCGGAGGCCGGAATCCAGCAGGCCAAGGCGGCTGCGGGATCTACGAAGGGTACGGATTCTGATGGATGCCGGATCAAGTCCGGCATGACGGAGGGTGTGAAGGCGACGGCTTCCGTCACTCCGGCGCAGGCCGGAATCCAGAAGGCCAAAGCGGCTGCGGGATCTACGAAGGGCACGGATTCTGATGGATGCCGGGTCGAGCCCGGCATGACGGAGGGTGTGAAGGCGACGGCTTCCGTCACTCCGGCGCAGGCCGGAGTCCAGAAGGTCAAGG
>WFMN01000135.1 GCA_015489095.1 Mariprofundaceae bacterium
AGGCCTGTTTCTGCTCGGAGGATGCCGACTGCATAATCTGCATCTGCTGATCCACATCGTTCATCCCCTCCACGATCTTCTCCATCGATTCACGGGAGAGGGTGAGGGCGTCGGAGGATTGCTGCACCGTTTTTTCCACCTGTTCGATGGAGTGGATGGTTTGCGAGACCGCTTCGTTGATTTCGCTGCTTTTGCTGGCGATATCGTCGGCTGCTTTGCGCGACTGGTTGGAGAGTTCCTTCACCTCGCTGGCCACCACGGCAAAGCCCCGCCCCGCATCTCCCGCGCGTGCCGCCTCGATGGTGGCATTGAGTGCCAGCAGGTTGGTCTGGTCCGATATTTTGCGGATGGTGGTCAAGAGGAACTCGATCTCCCGCGATGTGGCGGCGAGCTCTTTCACCCGTTCCACGGAGGATTCCATCTGGGCAACGGTCTGTTCCATGGCCGTGACCGCCCGATCCAGCGCATCTTGGCCGACAGAGACATGCTCCTTGGCGGCGGCGCTGATTTCACCGACCTCTTGGGTGCGCTCCGCCATGGTGGCCACGGTGGCGCTCATCTCTTCGGTTGCCGCCGCCATCGCTTCGCTGCGGTCGGCCACCTGCTGGGTCGATTGATCGAGCTTGCCCATGGCGATGGTGGTCTCAAACCCGGCGGCCGTTGCCTCCACGGTGGTTTTGAGCTCGTGCAGCATGATGGCGTCCAACTGCGCGACCATGGCGTTGACAGTCTCCGCCATCGGGTGCGAAGGGTTGAGCCTTTTGGTGAAGTCCTTGTCAATCAGTGACTGCAGTATGGCGGTGAGTTGTTGCTGCTCCGTTGGATCCATACAGATGCCCTCCCTGTGTAATGGTTTATTCTGGACAACTGCCGCAGCTATTGATGCCCAGCAGTGTATAGAGTGGACAGAAGCTGATCAGGGCGGTCAGGGTAAACACGACCCCTGCTCCCATACAGACCAGATCCCATGGCGACGCTAAGCCTGCCAACAATCCTGCGGCAATCAATGCAATCCCGGCAACGCCGCGCACAACACGATCGACTCCTCCAACATTTGCTTTCATCACGATTCTCCTTTGGTGGTAGTTTTTCGATAGAATGGCTCTATCGGGTTTGAATCATGCGAACGAATGGGGTGGGTTTCAGTGACAATGTCACACAGGGGTCGCTACATGTGTGGTGATTCACCGCCCCTGATGATGCGCACCAACAGGAGGGCAAGTAAGCCCAATCCTGCCATGGAGATGGCGCCGAGGCCGATGTGCTTCAGCCACTGGCAAACAAATACGGCGGCAGCCAGTGCCAAGAAGACGACCACGGTTCCCACCAGTTGCAGCAGTAGCCCTGCGACGCCTCCTGCGTGGTCGGCGGCGCGGAAGATGGCCGCAAACGGGGTACGCACCCGGTTTTCCAGCCGAAGAAGGAGTGCCGGCTTTTTCATCAGTAGCCATCCTAGGGCGGCCACTGTCACTCCGAAGATGGTGTAATCGAGCAACAGCAGGCCGAGGTCGATGTTATCCATCCACTGCGGTGGCGCTCCTCGGGTGGTGTAGGCCTCTCCCCGATCCAGCGGATCCGCCATCAGCGGTGTGGGGATGAGAAGCAGTAATCCCAGGGTTTTATACATCATCTAACTCCTTGCTGATTGAACCGCGGAGAGCGCGGAGGGGTTTTGGAACCACGAAGGCACAGAGAGACGAGATGTGCTCATGGATTCTGGCCTTCGCCAGAATGCCTGTTAAAAGACAAGTCAAGCCTTGCCGACGGCAAATGCACGGTTCGGATCGTAATGCTCGCCCGTTTGTGCCGCGTGGAACATCATGCGCAGCAGCTTTCGCGCAATGATCACCAACGCCTCTTTATGGGCGCGTCCCTGCTCCTTGAGCGTCTTGTAGTACGATTGGATGTGCTTGTCATGCATGTTTGCTCCCCACGCCGCTTGAATGATCCGTTTTCGCAGCCATGCAGAGCCCCGCTTGGTCAACTTGCCTCTGCCCTTCCAAGTACCGCTTTCCCGCACGG
>WFMN01000136.1 GCA_015489095.1 Mariprofundaceae bacterium
AAGGCGCGGGTGACGGTGGAGGTGCGCTGGCTGCAGGCGTTGGCGGCGCACGATGGTATTGCCGAGGTGGCGCCGCTGTCGCCGCGGGCAACGGCCAAGCTGGACGGTTTGGTCGCGGGCTTCGACGCCGACGATGCCGCGCGGGTCAAGGGGATCGAGGCCACCACCAACCACGATGTGAAGGCGGTGGAGTATTTTCTCAAGGAGTCGGTGCGGAACGATGCCGAGCTGGCGGCGATCAGCGAGTTTTTTCACTTCGCCTGTACCTCGGAGGATATCAACAACCTCGCCTACGGCCTGATGCTGCGCGAGGCGCGCGAGGCGGTGATGCTGCCAGCGTGGGATGCGGTGATCGCCGCCCTGCGCGCGGGGGCGGAGGAGATGGCGGCGCTGTCGATGCTGTCGCGCACCCACGGGCAGACGGCGTCGCCGACCACCATGGGCAAGGAGTGGGCCAATATCGCCTACCGCCTGCGGCGGCAGCGTGACCAGTTGGCGGCGGTGCCGATCTTGGGCAAGATCAACGGCGCGGTCGGCAACTACAACGCCCATCTGGTGAGCTATCCCGATGTCGATTGGCCGCGGTTCGCAGAGGAGTTTGTCACCTCGCTGGGGTTGCAGTGGAACCCCTACACCACCCAGATCGAGCCGCACGACTGCGTGGCCGAGTTGTCGCACGCCATGATGCGCGCCAACACGGTGATGATCGACCTGTGCCGCGATCTGTGGGGCTACATCTCGCTCGGTTATTTCAAGCAGAAGGTGGTGGCGGGCGAGGTCGGCTCCTCCACCATGCCGCACAAGGTGAATCCGATCGACTTCGAGAATGGCGAAGGGAACTTCGGGCTGGCCAACGCGCTGTTTGACCATCTGGCGGCCAAGCTCCCCATCTCCCGCTGGCAGCGCGATCTGACCGACTCCACCGTGATGCGCAATGTCGGGGTGGCGTTCGGCTACTCGTTGCTGGCGCTGGCCTCGGTGCGGAAGGGGCTCGGAAGGCTGGAGGTCAACGCCGAGCGGATGGCGGAGGATCTGGAGGCCTCGTGGGAGGTGCTGGGCGAGGCGGTGCAGACGGTGATGCGCCGCTATGGCATTGAAAACCCGTATGAAAAGATGAAGGCGCTCACCCGTGGCAAGGGGATCGATGCCGACCGTTTGCGCGCCTTTATCGCCGAACTGGAGATCCCGGAAGCGGCCAAGCAGCCGCTATTGGCGCTGACCCCCGCCGGCTACACCGGCAACGCCGCCCAGCAGGCACGCGCGATCGGCAACGCATAATGGCGGATGCGCCATCGCGCGATCAGTTGCGTGCCCATCGCAAGGTGTTCTGGATGGCGTGGAGCAGGGCGCGGGCGGGGGCGTCGCTCAACGCGCTGGAGCAGCGCATTGTCGAGGTGATCGCCATGCATCCCGAGTATCAGACGCTGTTTGCCGATGAGGAGCGCTTTTTGGATGGCGACCGGTGGAGCGACGACGGGGTCAACCCCTACCTGCATCTCTCGCTCCATCTGGCGCTGGAGGAGCAGTTGGCAACCCGCCAGCCGCCGGCGGTGGTCGATGCGTTGCAGCGGCTGATGGCAAGCCGGGGGATGGATCGCCATCAGGCGTTGCACGCCCTGCTGGAGGTGCTGGCGGAGACGGTTCATCAGGCGCAGCAGCGCGGCGGCGAACCCGATGTGTTGGCCTATCAGCGGCGGCTGGAGGCGCTGGCAAGGGGATGATGCGTCAGCTTTTTATCACCCTGCTCTTCTTTTTCGGCCCCGCGTTGCTGACCATCGTGGTGCGCCACGCGGTGCTGCTGCTCCATCTGATGGCGAAGCGGCGCTACCACCGTCACCACCCCGATATCATCGACATCACGCCGCAAACGCCCGGCCGCGCGCCGCGCTGGTTTGTGGTGGTGGCGATGTTGATCGGCTTTGGCTGCGCGTGGCTGGCGTGGTGGACGCTGGCGGACGCCCCCGCGCCCGCGACCCACTACGAACCGGCGCACATGGACGCCAACGGCAACATCGTTCCCGGGCGGCTGGTTCCCGATGAGTGATCGGTTGCTGATGACCTTGGGGGAACCGGCGGGGATCGGTTCCGACTGCGCGTTGCTGCTGTGGGCGCAACAGCCGCGACTGTTTGACGGCGTGGTGGTGGTGGCGCCGGTGGCGTGGCTGCGTGAACGCGCTGAAACATTGGGGCTTTCGGTGCCGATCCATGCCGTGGATGCGCTGGATGATGCCGGCTCCGAGGCGGGGATCTACTGCTATCAGCCGCCGACCGTGAGCGGCGGGGGGGCGGTGGTGGCGGGCAAGCCGAAGGCGGCGACGGCCGGTGATGTGGTGGCCTCGATCGCGTGGGCGGCACGCGCCTGCCTGGATGGCGAGGCGGCGGCGATGGTGACCGGGCCGATCGAGAAATCGGTGTTGCGTGACGGGGGGTTCGCCTTTCCCGGCCATACCGAGTTTCTGGCGCATCTTTGTGGGCAGCAAACGGTGGTGATGATGCTGGCCTGCGCGCGGTTGCGGGTGGCGCTGTTGACCACCCACATGGCGATTCGCGAGGTGCCGGATCGCCTCTCCACCGAAGGGTGTGTGACCACCGCGACGCTGCTGGCGCGGGATTTGCGCCGCCGCTTTGCCATTGCCAAGCCGCGGCTGGGGCTGTGCGCGCTCAACCCCCACGCCGGTGAACAGGGGCACTTCGGCGATGAAGAGGGGCGGATTCTCGCCCCCGCGGTGAAACTGCTTCAGGCACAGGGGGTGGCGATCAGCGACCCACTGCCGGCCGATACCCTGTTCGCGCCCCAGATGCGCGACCGGTTTGATGCCATCATCTGCTGCTACCACGATCAGGCGCTCATTCCACTGAAGATGGCGGGGTTCGGCAGCGCGGTGAATGTTTCGCTCGGCCTGCCGATCATCCGCACCAGTGTCGATCACGGTACCGCTCTGGATCGGGCGGGGAGCGGCGATCTCCACTGCGGCAGCCTTGCCGCCGCCATCACCACCGCCCGGCAGATGGTGGCGAACAGCAGGAGGCACGATGCCGGCTGATCTGGCGCAGATCAAGGAGCACGCCGCCGCGCTGCACGACCTGCTGCGCGACCACAACAACCGCAAGGTGCAGTCCCACCTGCGCAAGCTGATCTACCAACTGGAGCTGATGGAGCAGCTTCCCGATCAGGTGCCGGAGAGCGCCCGCGCGCTGGCCGGTTGGCTGGCGCGCATGTGCGACGCCGAGCACGGCACGCTGGTCAGGCGCTACCCCGGCGATCCCGACGAGGGGGACGCCGCGCGGATCGATCGCCATGTGGGGGAGCGGCGGGCGCAGCTCCATGCCGGGATGGCGCTGCAATCGGAGGTGGAGCGCGGGGTGAAGCACCTTGCCGGGATGCTGGGCCTCTCCGGGGTGCAGGCGGTGCCGTTGCGGGAGCGGATTTCGTGGTTTGCCGCCGCGCTGCTCGCGCATCTGCGCGAAGATCGGGAGGTGGGCGAGCATCTGCATCAACTGGCGTTGACCACCATGGAGTCGCTGCGTTCGGTGCAGGAGGTGCTGTTGGGGATGGGGGAGGAGTCGCCGGAGTTGCGCCATGTGGCGATGATGCTCTCCCAGCCGATCCCCGACGACCCGGTGGAGGCGCGCGACTACCTCAAGCAGGTCAGCGCCGATCTACAGCGGGTGCAGCGCAAGATGGTGGAGGAGGGCAAGCGGGTGCGCCGCGATATCAACGATCGCGTGCGCGATTTCGAGGATGTCTCCAGCCGGATCGCCTCCATGCAGCAGCAGGCGCGCAGCGACGGGTTGACCGGCCTGCCCAACCGGCGGGCGCTGAAGGATTTTCTGGCCGAGCAGCCGCGGCAGGCCACCATCAGTCTGGCGATGGTCGATATCGACCGGTTGCGGCAGGTCAACGCGGCGTCGGGGGAGGAGGTTGGCGATCGCTGCCTGTGCGCGGTTGCCGAGCTCTTTTCGGGGCGGATCCGCGCCGATGATATGCTGTTTCGCATCGGTGGCGACGAGTTTGTGGTGGTCTTTCCCGGCGTGGCGGCCAAGGGGGCGGCGCAGGCGGCCGAGGGGCTGCGGCAGAGCGTGTGCGCCAAGCCGTTGGCGCTGGCTGGGGGCAAGGTGGCGCTGACGGTTTCGCTCGGGGTGGCGGAGCGGACGGCGGGCGAACGGCTGCACGCCTGGCTCAAGCGTGCCGACGCCGCGCTCTATGTGGCCAAGGGGCGCGGAGGCAACCGAACCGAGGTCGCCTGAGCGTGCGACCCTAGCCCCGCTCGCAATGTGCCAAGCCGGCGCGCAGGGCTTGGCACATTGCGAGCGGGGCTAGGGTCGCACGCTCAGGCGGCCTC
>WFMN01000137.1 GCA_015489095.1 Mariprofundaceae bacterium
CCAATCGGTAGGCGGTGCTGGCGGCGGCCGACACCATCAAGCAGAAAAAGCGGCGCGAAAACCTGCTGGCGCAGGCCGATATCGCCCGCACCGCCTACCGGTTGGTGGCGCTGGATGATGCAGTGCCGCTTGAGGTGGGGCTCGACCAACTGCAACTGCAGGAGCCGGACAAGGCGCGGCTGGGCGCGCTGCTGGATCGCTTCCGGCTCGACCGCCTGCGCGCCCTGTTCGACCTCGACGAGGCTCCGGCTGAAGTCGCGACGCAAGCCAACGCCGCGCGCGTTGATCGGCTGGTCAACGATAGCGAAACCCTCAAGGCGCTGTGCGCCGCCCTGCGCGGCGCGGAGCTAATCGCCATCGACAGCGAAACCGACGATCTCGCCTGCCGCTCGGCCAATCTGGTCGGCCTCTCGTTCGCCACCGAGGCGGGCTGCGGCTGGTATCTGCCGCTCGGCCACCGCGACGCCGAGGGAAACCGCTGCCCCGATCAACTCCCCTTCGAACCAACACTGGCGGCGCTCAAGCCGATTCTGGAAGACCCCGCCATCGCCAAGTGCGGCCACAACCTCAAGTTCGACCGCCAGATTCTGCGCCGCGCCGGCATCACGCTGGCCGGTGTGCGCTACGACTCGATGCTGCTCGCTTACAGCCTCAACCCCGGCGGCCAACCGCCGAAACTCGACCGCGTCGCCGAGGAGCAGCTCGGCCACCGCTGCATCCCGTTTGCACAGGTGGCGGGCAAGGGGGCGAAGCAGATCACCTTCGACCGCGTCCCCATCGCCACCGCCCTCCCCTACGCGGCGGAGGATGCCGAGGTCGCGCTGCGCCTGACCCACAAACTGGCGGAGCAGCTACGGCAGGATGGGCGGCTGGCGCGCCACCACGACATCGAGCTGCCGCTCTCCGAGGTGCTGGCCGACATGGAGTGGCAGGGGATCACGCTCGATGCCGACCTGCTCGGCGCCCTCTCCACGCAGCTAGGCGAACGCATCGCGGCGCTGGAAGAAGAGATCCAGCAGGTGGCCGGCAGCGAGATCAACATCCACTCGCCCAAGCAGCTTGGGGTGCTGCTGTTCGAGCAACTGGGGCTGCCGGGTGGCAAGCGCACCAAATCGGGGCAGTGGTCCACCACCCAAGCGGTGCTGGAGCAGTTGGCCTTCAGCCACGAGATCCCGCAGCGCATCTTGGAGCTGCGCAGCCTAGCCAAGCTGAAATCGACCTATACCGATGCCCTGCCTAGGTTGATCAACCGGCAGACCGGGCGGGTGCACACCTCCTACAATCAGGCGGTCACCTCAACCGGGCGGCTCTCCTCTTCCGATCCCAACCTGCAGAACATCCCCATCCGCAGCCGGGAGGGGCGCGAGATTCGCCGCGCCTTCATCGCCGATCGCGGCTGCCTGCTGATCGCCGCCGACTACTCGCAGATCGAGTTGCGGCTGATGGCGCATCTTGCCGAGGATGCGGGGCTGATCGCCGCCTTTGCCAACGATGAGGATATCCACGCCGCCACCGCCGCCGCCATCCATCAGGTGGCGCAAGGTGATGTGACCCGCGACATGCGCAGGGCGGCCAAGGCGATCAACTTCGGCATCATCTACGGCATCAGCGGCTTCGGCCTCGCCAAGCAGCTCGGCATCGCGCGCGGTGAGGCGCAGCGTTTTATCGACGCCTGGTTCGCCCAGTATCCCGGGGTCAAGGCCTTCATGGAGCGAACCAAAAACGCGGCCAAGGAGCGCGGCTTCGTCGAAACCCTGCTGGGGCACCGCATCCACCTGCCGGAGATCAACGATCGCAACGCCATGCGCCGCCAATACGCCGAGCGGCTGGCGATCAACGCCCCGCTACAGGGCTCCGCCGCCGACCTGATCAAGCTGGCGATGATCCGCCTGCACCGGCAGTTGGCGGCGCGGTTTCCCGATGCCCACCTGCTGCTGCAGGTGCACGACGAGCTGGTAATCGAGGCGCCCGAAGATCAGGCCGAAGCGGTCAGCGCGCTTACCCGCGCCACCATGGAGTCGGTAGCCGAACTCAAAGTGCCGCTCAAGGTCGATATCGGGATCGGAGCCCACTGGCTGGCCGCCCACGGATGATCACGGCTTCGAAGAAAGGCGTCATCGCGGCCGCGCGGTTGGAAGCCGCACCTACCTCCTTGTAGGAGGGGAATCCTCTCCCCGAACCCGTGCGGGCGGATTTCGCGGTTGGAAACCGCTCCTACCTCCTTGTAGGAGGGGAATCCTTTCCCCGAACCCGTGCGGGCGCCGCCGCGTAGTGCACCACGACGAACTTCTTGGACCACCCTTGGCCGTTGTCGGCGATCACCCGGAAGCGGTGCAGCCCTTGGCTGAGCGCGGCTTTGTTCAGCGTGAGCGCCACATCCTTGCGGCCGGGACGGTCAAAATGGACGCTACTTGCCGCCAGTTGGTAACTACCGGCGGGGAGATCCACTACTTTCAAGTGGATGGTCATCGGCGTAAACAGCTTGTTGGCGACCTCCACGCGGTAGGCGAGCAGATCGTTTCCCTGCCACGCCTGGGTGCGATCCACCGACAGTGCCGCCGGCTGATAACCGTAGAGCCCGCTCACAAACATTACCCCACCCACGGTGGTAAAGAGCAGCGCCGCCTTCGCCCGCCCCATAAAACCACCCAGCGTCCGCAACAGCGGGCGGCTGTTTTCCTTGTTGCCAATGGCAAAACGCAACAGTGAGCCGCCCGCGAGCTTCTTGCTGCGCGCATGGAGCGTGTCGCAGGCGACGATACATTCGCCGCAGGCCACGCAGCTATCGTAGATATCGGTCTTGCGCGGATCGATATCGATAAAGCAGCTATCGACGCAGTAGTTGCAGTGGCTGCAGTCGCCACTGCGCGCGGCATCATATTGAATACGCAGGGTATCGCGCGTTTTGAAGCTGTGCTGCCAGATGCGGTAGATGCACATGTAGCGGCACATCAGATGGCGGATCACCGCCACATCGAGGAAGACCACCACCACACACACCGTGTAGATCCAGTACTCCGAACCGTGCAACTGCCCATCGTCGGCAAAGGTGAGCAGCGACCAGATCGCCGACGGCGGATAGAAGTAGAGCAGCGGCACCAGCGCCAACACCATCGAGGCCGCGAGCAGCAGCAGAAACAGCACCACCTTGTTGCGCCATCCGCTGCGCCGCAGCGCGATCACCACATCCTCACCCGTCATATCCATGATGCGCGCATGGCGCCCCAGCAGCTTCTTGGTCACGCTATTGGCCCATTCGGAAACGGTGTTCTGCGGACACATCCAGCCGCAGAAGACCGCGCCGACCAGCGAGTAGAACATCACCAGCAGGCTGGCCACAAAGATCCAGAAGCCGAGGACAATCAACATGTCGGAGAACCAGACCTCGCGCCCCAGCACCACGAACGCGCCATCGATGGTGTCGATCCGAAACAGGCCGGTGATGGGAATCAGCACCAGCAGCGCCAGCGTCACCACCTGCACCAGCCGCCGCGCGGGGTGGAGCTTGCCGGCGTAGTGATCGACGGAGATGGTGGCACTCATTGCAACAGGCTACTCAAGCCGCGCCAGCGGCGCAACACGGCGCAGACGACGCGTCCATGCCTCCTGCCGCGCCGGGTCGCCGCGCGAGAGGGCAACCATCATCCGCAGCGCCTGCTCGTGATCGGGACGGATAGTCAGCAACTGGCTGAGCGCCGCTTCGCGCGTCATCCCCTTCGGCAGCCGGTTCGCCGCCACCGCCGCCAGCAGCCGATCGGCGATGGCGAAGCTCGCCCAGCGGTTGTGCGGGTTCAGACGGTAGGCGTCGCGCGCAAAACGGTCGGCCGCGCGCCCGTCGCCGCGCAGCTGGGCAATCCAGCCGCGGACATTAAACAGCGCCGCCTCCCGCGCGCGGCGAAAGCGCGCCAAACGCGACTGATCAACATGCAGCAGCGCGGCCGCCGCCATATCCCCGGCGCGCAGCCCGAGCAGCCATACCCAAGTACGCGCCATCACATCGCCGTCGCGGTAGCGCACCTTGGGCAGCGCATACTCGATCACCGGCCACCACTCGCTCTGCAGCGGGGCATCAACAGCCGGCACCGCCCCCCACAGCCGCGCGGCCCAAGTGAGCACACCCTCGCCGCCATCGCCACCCGGGGGCACCCGATCGGCGATCGTCAGCGACGCTCCGGGGCGCGCCACCAGCGCCAGCCGGTAGCCATCGATAAACAGCACCCCATCGGGAAAGACGCGGTGGAAGGTGGCAAACACCACCGCCAGATTGGCGATATCGAACTGGTTGATCGCCAGCCACTGCACAAACAGCCCACCCGCCGCCAGCCTGCTGCGCACGCGGGTGAACTGCTCCACCGACAGCAGCGCACCGCGCCCCGCCATGTCGGGGTGAAAAAGATCGCCGATAATCAGGTCGTAGCGGCCGCGATCACGGCGCAGAAAGCGGCGCACATCGTCGTGGATGATCCGCGCATGGGCGCTGATATCGCCGTTGACCGGGGTAAACCAGCGCTTGGCCGCGGCAATCGCCCCCGGCGAGAGCTCCACCGCGGTACGGTCAAGCCCGCGCCACGGCAGCGAACCCGCCGCGGTGATGCCCGTTCCTAACCCCAAAAAGAGCACCCGCTTGGCATCGGGATAGAGCAGCAGCGGCAGCCGCGCCTGATTCTTCTGCACCGCCACCGAGGTGGGGTCGGTGGCGGCATCCATCCGTTGCAGATCGGCCAGCAACAGCCGCTGCCCATCGGGGCGCTGCACCACATGGGTCACATTGACCGCATCCTCGAAGCGGTCGAGATCGACACCGCCCGCCACCGCCGGCGTCAGACGCGCGGCAGGGGGCATCCGCCACCACACCGCCGCCAGCAGCAGCAACAACGGAAACAGCGCCCACTGCGGCCGCGTCATGCCGCTCCAGCGCAGCGCACAGAGGGGCAGCAGTAGCGCCGCCACCATCAGCGTGGCCGGCGTGCCCACCAGCGGCATCAACACCATGCCGGCAACCACCGCGCCCAGCGCCGCCCCCACGCTGTTGGCGCCATAGAGCCACGCCGCGGTGCCGTGGGAGGCGTCGTCCGCCGCATGCAGCCGCCGCGCCAGTAGCGGCAGCCACGCACCGAGCATCAGGGTGGTCGGCAGCGTCAGCAGCGCCAACCAGCCCCCCTCAACCACCATCGCCTCCGCCAGCGAGGCAAACCGCCGCTGCCCCGCCCACTGCCCCAACCACGGCCACGCGGCAACCGACGCCACCACACCGAACGCCGCCAACCACGGCAGCCGCGCCAACCACTGCCGCGAACGGCAATGGCGCGCCAACAGGCTGCCGCCGCCGATGCCCACCAGCATCAGCGCCAGGATCAGCGCCAGCAGATACTCGGTGCGCAGCAACACCATGCCGAACATCCGCACCCAGGCGACCTCGATCATCAGCGCCGCCGCCCCCACCCCGGCATAGGCCGCCAGATCCCGCCAGTCGGGGTGGGGGAGTGAGCGGACGGCAACGCCCTCCCCCGCCGCATCCGAAAGCGCCCGCGCCATCAGGAAGGCGCCTCCCCCCACCAACAGGCCGAGCAGCAGCACCCAGTGCAGCGCCGCGCTCCATCCGACCCGCGGCAGCAACAGCAGCGGCAGCAACGCGCCGATCACGCCCCCTAGGGCGTTGGCGCCGTAGATGGCGGCGACCGAAACATGGCAGCGGCGCGCCACCGTCAACACCAACGGAAACGCCGCCCCCATCGCCGACGCCGGCAGTAGCAGCAGCACAAACGCCGCCACCGCCTCCAGCGCCTGCCAACCGCCGATGGAGAGCGCACCGCCGACCGCCAGTAGCTGGTGATCCATCACCGGCAACAGGGTCGGAAGCAGGAGCGCGAACAGCGCAATAGCACACTCGATGGTAGCAAACAGCTTGAGCGCCAACGGTGCCGCAAGCGCAAGGCGTGAGCCGAACAGGCCGCCGACGCCCAGCCCGCCCATAAACGCCGCCACCGTCACCACCACGCCGAAGTTGCCGATGCCGAACAGCAGGCCGACAGGGCGCATCCACAGCACCTCGTAGGCGAGCGCCGTCACCCCGGAGGCGCCGTAGAGCAGCACAAGCAGCAGGCGAAAATGGGGGCGCATCAGGTCAGGGCGCTACCGATCGCCCGTCAGTGACGACGAGAAGGGGTGGACAGGTTAATAAGGATAAAACCAGACAAAGGCGGTCACCGCATGGGCGATGCCCAAGGTGACGGTAATCCCGGCACAGATCATGTGGGGGATGAACCAATCCTTGCCCAGCACCCCCGTTCCCACGCCGAAAAAGGCCGACAGCAGCAAAAACAGTAGCAGCGCCGCCCCCATCCAGAACAGCACCTCGTGCTTGCTGCGCAGGCTGATCTTGCGCTGCGGCGACACCTCATCCTGCTGCGCGGCGTAGTGCTGCATCACCCGCTCGGCGCTCACCTCCGATGAGGGCGCGGGCGCCACGGGAGATGGCGGCGCCGCCTGTGCCATCACCGGCAGCACAAGCGATAACATCACCATCCACAACCCTTTAGCCATCCTTCTCTTCTCCTTCCTCATCCTGCTGCGCCCGTCTCTTCAGCGTGTAGTACCAATAGAGGATCGCCGACAGGATCATCGGCGTCATCACCAAAAAGAACAGGAAAATAAAGATGATCCACGGCGTCTCAATCGTGACATGCAAAAACCGGTAGCTATCCACCGCCATCGCCGGCGTTGCCAGGGTAAGGCCGGCCATCAACAGCAGCAATCGAACAAGCTTCATGGCATCTCCTTGGCGCAACGGAAGCCGAAAAAGTCCGATGCGTAGTTGGGTAACGAGTAGTTCCGGTGGTAGGTCGAGGTGGCGAAGGGGTCGCTCTTCCACGAGCCACCGCGACGCACCCGGTATTCATTGCGCTCCTTGGCGTCGGAGCCTGTGTGGTAGTTCGGATCTAGCTCCTGCGGCTTAAACTCGGCCGGATCGGCGTCACTGCCGGGATAGGGGGCGTAGATCGAGGCCGTCCATTCACTGACATTGCCGGCCATGTCCATCACCCCATAGGGCGATGCCCCTTCGGGGTATTGATCAACCGGCGTGGTGTGACGGACCGAATAGTAGGTGTTGAGCACATCGGTGCGAAAGCCGTTGCCCCACGGCCAACGGCGGCCATCGGTGCCGCGCGCCGCCTTCTCCCACTCCGCCTCGGTCGGCAGCCGCTTGCCCGCCCACGCGCAGTAATCGCGGGCGTTGTTCCACGACACCATGGTCACGGGGTGCTCCAGCAGGCCGCGTGGAATGCGCTGATTGGCCCAGTTGAGCGGGGGACGGTAGTGGTTGGCGGCGACAAACCGGGCATATTGCGCTTGGGTAACCGGATATTTGTCGATCATGTAGCTGCGCAGCACCACCTTGTGCTGCGGCCGATTGCCGCGGTTACTGCGCGGATCATCGGTGCCCATCAGGAAGGCTCCGGCCGGGATGGTGACCATCTGCGCCAGCTTCTTCCATTCGCGATCAGGAAGCAGCGCCTGCGCCTGCTCCGGAGTGTACGACCCCTTCTTGGCGCCCAGATACTCGTTCTCCGCCTGCAGGTGCAGCTCTTCACCGGCGGCGCGGATATGGCTCTCCATGTCGGCCGGGTCATAGCCCGCCTTGGCACGCATCTCATCCATCCGCTTGGCGCCCAAGGTCATCACATGGAGCGATCCCCCCACCATCGACAGCGTGATGCAGGTGATCACCGTCGCCACCAACACGCGCCGCCGCTTCCTGCGATCAGCGGCGGTGATCTTCCGTTGCTGGATCTTCATGGCTTGCCGTGGGGAGGATCGAACTCCGTCGGGTCGTTTTCCGGCAGCGCCTCGCCATCGCTGAAATCGATCTTGCGCCCGCTCTCCCAACCGATGTAGCGGCGGATGAAGAGCTCGCCGATCACGCCACCGAAGGCGGAGAACTCCATCGTCAGGATGGTAAAGAAGGCGAACAACTGCCAAGGGAGCAAGTGCACCCCCTGCGGCAGCGGGTGGGTAACGCTCTCATAGTAGGCATACCCCATCACCAGCGCCGGCGGGAAATGGGCCAGATACTTGCCCCCGAATCCATAGATGACCCCGACAACCATTCCCGAGACAAACGGGAGGATCGAGAGCGCCGTCACCCACGCCAGCGAGAAGGTGTCGATGCCGAAAAACCACTCCAGCCGCACCCCCAATAGGCTTAAGCCGGTCTCAATCACCAAGCATCCGACCGGAAAGGCGAAGGCGAAACGCATCCACTTCGGCCCCCATTGCGGCATCGCCTTCAGCTCGGCAAGCGGGTCGCTTGGCGGCGCCGCTACATATCGCTTCTTTTCGTCCACGGAAAAAGCCCCCTACTTGGCCTTCGCATCAGGCGCATGCCCGGTCAGCTTCTCATATTCAGCCGCTCGCGCCTTCTCTAGGTACCAATCCTTCACCTTGAGCGAGGCGAAGTAGCGCGCCAGCAGGTGGCGCTGCGCATCGGGCAGGTGGCTGTAGGAGGGCATGCGGTATTTCGGCTTCATGCGTGATGGGAGAATCGATTGCGGGTTGTCGGATGAAAAGTAGTGATAAAGCCACGACTCGCTACGCCACGAGCCGATGCCGTCGAGCATGGGCGCGGGCACAAACTGGGTGATGTTGCGCACCCCCCACAGCGAATGGCAGTCGCGGCAACCGAGATTGCGGTAGAGATCGGCGGCCTGCTTCTGCAACGCCTCGTCAGCGGTGGTGTAGAAAGGCACCTTGTCGGTCTCCTTGGGCGGCGCCGGTGGAAAGAACACCGCCTTCAGCAGCGCCACCGCAATCAGTGCCACCACCCCACCAGCAATGGCCCATTCCCCCCGTTTCATGACAGATCGAAGGCTTGTTGAGCTAGCCTAGGCGCGCTTCCTCTTCCGCCTGACGGAGCAACTCCGCACGGCGCGCCTCTTGGTACTTGGTCACCTCCTGCATCTTGGCGAACTCTTCCGGATCCATCTTATCCTTGTCCTTTTCGTCGAACACCAGATACTTGATATCCTCGTCAAACTGCTCGTTTCTCGATGCCCAGCGGATTCCGAACACCACCGCGACAAGGATCATCGCACCGCTGATCAACCAGATATAGATCGTCCAACCGTCTTGAAAATCAAAGGTCATGACACGCTCCTGACTAAATTAAAAAACCGTCCAACAACTGCAAGGCGGCGAAGATGCTGGCTGCAACCACCCCCAGCCCGATCATGATAAACAGCACCTTCTCACCCCGTTTCACCCCGCCCGAAGCGGAACCTTCCTTGTTCCCCATGCGGTAGAAGGCGATCATGATGCCGACAAAGACCGCGATCGCGATCATCATGAAGGCGAAGATACCCACACTGTAGCTATGCGAGCGCATGCTCTCAATGCCGAAATCATACTGGGGTTGTTGAGAGACCGCCCCAGCTACCGATGGCATCAGCAGCAGAAGGGCAGCTAGTAGTACGCACCGCTTTCGCATAGGGCAATGCTAGGGCGTCACCAGCAAAAAAAAAGGCACCACCTCATACGAGGTGATGCCCTGTTCCCGATTCGGGTCAGATTAGAACTTGATCTGACGCGGATCCTCGGTGCCTTTCTTGTGGTTATCAACAAACAGCCCGTAAATAACTGGGGCAGCAAGTGCTAGCAAAATCACTGCCATACCAACGATCTGCGGATTATCCAAATCAATCATAATAAATCTCCTTAGTGTGCGATCGAATGATCAGGTTGCCAAGTGAAGTGCGGCAGCCGTTTCACGGTAATAATAACGGCGGCACAGAAGACGAGGAACCACCATACCGCGATGGTGTACCCCTTGTCCCACCACGGCTGCTTGGCGATCACCGTGCCATCGGGTTGGATGTTGAAGAAGTTCGCCTTGGCAACGGTCGGCCCAACAATGGTGTACTCCTCAAGGTCGGCGCCGCTGCGTTGCAGCTCGACGATCTTGGGGGCAATCATGCGCAACTGGTTCATGGTGATATGATGTTGCTGACGCTGAAAGTTATACGGAGAATCAAAGTGTTGCAATGTCTTCTCAATCAACGCCATCGCCTTCTCATCCGCGGCCTCGTGCGACAGCTTCTTGTCGTGCAACACCTTCTGCACCTCGGCGCTGTTCATCAGCGTCACATAGTCGGCAAAGATCGCCGCCGTCGGCCGTTGGCCGTAGAGCGGAAAGGTGATCGCCATCGCGGTGATGTAGGTCAACAGCAGCAGACCGATCACCGGGCGCGGCAGCGGATTGTTGTTCTCCGCGATACCACCTAGGTTCTCATGCTCCCAAACATACTGCGCCTCTTTATTCTGATCTTCCGTTGTCAACGAATAGAGAGGGTGTGAAAAAGTCCATCCCATAGTAATGTTCCTCCTTATTTAAGATTCAGCACAAAGTCGATCAGCTTGCGCGCATCGCTATCCGGCGCCGGCTCCGGCACCTCGGGAGGATAGGCGGTCTCGCCGTTGTTGTAGGCCATGAACTCACGATCCCACTTCTGACGATCGATCACATTGCCCTTGGCATCGGTCTTGCCCCACAGGTAGTTGTAGCGCGGCATGATCGAATGCGGTTGCACCAGGCGCGGATTGAAGAAGTGCATCGTCATCCACTCACGGGACGAGTTACGCGAACCGACATGGAGCAGATCAGGTGCCTTCCGGTCGGAACCGAAGGTGGTCGGTGACTCGCCGTTGAAGTCACCGGTGACCGGCGGACGGCCGAATGTCTGCCAATCTTGGGTCTCCTCGGGCAGCAAGGTGTGGCACCACCAGCATCCCTCACGGATAAACATCGTCTTGCCGGAGCCAGCCAAGAACTGCTGATCCGCGGCTTTCAGCGTGGCATCAACACTCCACCCCTTGGTGGCGGTCGCAAACTCAACATAGGGGGTGCCGCTGGCGGCATCGACATCGACCAAGAAGACCCCGCCGTTCTCCTCGCTGGCCTGGTTGATGTGGCCACGGCTGTTGCTGAGCGCCAACACCTTCTTACCCATGATGTTCTCATGGGTAAGGCCGTTTGGAAAGTGGGTGCCGGGCTTGAAAACATAGGCGTCCACCTTGTCGATCTTTTTCCCCGTCACCGGATCATGGGTCAGGGTAACCTTGATCGGCTTATCCTTGCCCGCCAAGAACGGATCATAATAGTTGAACCCGGACTCCCAGCCGTAGGTCAACTGCTTCTTCAATGCTTCCTCAGTCGAGCCGATCGCCGAAATATCGAGCCCCGGCAGAAAGATGGTGACGAACATCGATGTGCTCAACGCCACACCAAACATCATACACCCGATTTTATATTCACGAAATGCCACGGAATATCCTCCCTTTATATAATCTTATGTACTTATGAATTTCAACAACAAATCGACGGATGCGGTAGGTAGGGGATGGATCAACCACCCCCTACCGACCCATTTAGCGCGTGTAGGCAACCTCTGCCGGCTGACGCCCCTCAGGCACATGATCACCAGCAGTGGCGGTCATGTACATGTTGAACATCCAGACGATGTTACCCAAGAAGACCATGGTACCGCCGAGCCAGCGCACGATCATGTAGGGATGCTCCGCAATCACCACATCGATGTAGGGCACCTCGTAGATCTTGGCCGCCCCTTGGATCAGACCGGCGATGGTCATCGAGACCCAGTAGAGCGAGAAGCCGATCAGCAACATCCAGAAGTGGAAATTGGCCAGCGACGACGAGTAGAGCTTACGACGCAACAGCACCTGAATACCGTAGTACACCGCAGCCGCCTCGGCGAAGGTGGAGAAGCCGAGCAGCGCCAAGTGGGCGTGCGCCACGATCCAACCGGTGCCGTGGATGTACCAGTTGATGGCGCGGGTCTGCTGGAAACCGCCCTGCATGTTGAGCGGGATAGCCAAGAAGACGCCGGTGATGGTGAACTTGACCTCGATGTTCTCGATGAACATCGACCATTTGCCCTGCATGGTGAGTAGGATGTTACTCACATAGGCGATAGCCGGCACCAGAATCAGCACCCCTTCCACCGACGCGAACGACTTCAGCCACTCCGGCAGCGGAGAGCTCATCAGGTGGTGCGCCGCCGGCGTGGAGTAGAAGACCACGATCGACCAGAAGTGCAGATGTCCCACACGGTGCGAGTAGAGCGGGTTGCCGGTGATCTTGGGGATGATGTAGTAGGTGATCGCCGCCGCCACCGGTGTGATCAACAGACCCAAGATGTTGTGGGCGAACCACCAAGTCATGTAGGCCTCGTTCAAACCGGTCAGATGGAAGAACTCAGGCAGATTACCAATCAGGAACACGATGATGGTCATGAACATGCAGGCGGCAAAGAACCAGTTGGTGGTGTAGATGCCTTGGGTGCGACGGTTGAGCACGGTCATCCAGACATTCAACGCCCACGGCACCACCATCACAAAGGCGATGTAGAGGTCGATCGGCCAGATGTGGTCGGAGTACTCACGACCGGAGGTCATCCCCGACCAGAGCAGCGCCAATGCCAAGCAGAGCCCCACATTGTAGAGCAGGCAGTTCCAGACACCGAGCTTCTCACTCCACAGCTTGGTGTTGCCCAAGGTGGGGGTGATGTACATCATGGATGCGGCAAACGCCATCGCAATCCAACCGAAGATCACGGCGTGCACATGCACCTGACGCATGTGGCCGAACTGCAACCAATAGACATTGTGGTAGAAATCGGGGAAGGCGAGCTTGGCCGCGTTAAACGAACCCAAGCCGGTACCGATGATAAACCACGCAATCGACGAAAATGCGAAGAACAACGCAGTGCTACCCTGCGGGATATCCTCCTCGTTCGCAAACAGATACTTAAGCATGTAACCTATCTCCTTAATTCAAATCTTTTCAAACAGTCAACAAACAGTTTAATCGTCATGCAGTTCTTCATCATGCTGACCCGGCATCAACAGATACCAAGCAAACCACATGCTGGAAAACGCAAGCAACACACCAAGAATCGATGCAATCGTAGCCATATCTCTCCCTCCTATTCCTTCTGCAAGCCTTCGAGCACCGCATGCTGCTTCAATGTGTATTGAAGAATCACACAGAACGCAACGCCGAAGATGATCATAATCCAGTCCGCAACACCCTGATAGTTCACGATGCTGTAGGGATCCATCCCCCACAGCCCCGCCGTATCCCACGGCGCACGCCCCACCGCCAGCAGAAACGCGGCGGTAAACACCGAGCCGTTTCCCATGCCGGTCGTCATCCCACATACGATGACCAGCCAGATCGAATTCTTCATACAAGCCCTCCTCTACCTACTAATTTAGAGATGAATCCACTATGAATGGATTTTAATCAAGCCAGCGAATCCTAGGACAAAGCCGAAACCGATGTCAACAACCGACAGCACCCCGATTCGCGCCTGCAACATCCACACCCCCTACCCTGCGGAATCACACCGCCACCTCGGCCTTGATATGTGGATGAAAATGATAGTTTATCAGCTTGAAGTCCTCATAGCGAAAGTCATCAATCTCCGCCACATCGCGGGCGATCTCCAGCGCCGGGAGCGCGCGCGGCTGGCGGGAGAGCTGGAGCTTCGCCTGCGCCAGATGGTTGGAATAGAGGTGGGCGTCACCCAAGGTATGGATGAACTCGCCCGGCGCGAGAGCGGTCACCTTGGCCACCATCATCGTCAGCAGCGCGTAGGAGGCGATGTTGAACGGCACCCCCAAAAAGATATCCGCGCTGCGCTGGTAGAGCTGGCACGACAGCCGCCCGTCGCAGACATAGAACTGGAAGAAGGCGTGGCACGGCGGCAACGCCATCTTCGGGATATCGGCCACATTCCACGCCGACACAATCAGGCGCCGCGAATCGGGGTTGCTGCGAATCTGCGCCACCACATCGCGAATCTGGTCGATCGTCGTCCCATCGGCGGCCGGCCACGAGCGCCACTGCACCCCGTACACCGGCCCCAACTCCCCCCTGTCGTCCGCCCACGCATCCCATATCGAGACCCCGTTCTCCTTGAGATATGCGATATTGGACTGCCCGCTGAGAAACCAGATCAGCTCGTGGATCACCGACTTCACATGGATCTTCTTGGTGGTGACCAACGGAAACCCCTTGGCGAGATCGAACCGCATCTGATAGCCGAACACCGAGCGGGTGCCGGTGCCGGTGCGATCCCCCTTCTCCCTGCCGTGCTCCAACACATGGCGCATCAAATCGAGATACTGCTGCATTGCCCAACCTTCCTTGTAACTTCTATCACACCTGACGCCTTCGCAAAAAGTCCGTCCACGGAGTTCGCGGTTGGAAACCGCTCCTACAGCCCGTAGGAGGGGAATCCCTTCCCCTTCCGCTATTTGTGCCTAGCCTTCCACCTGACACCACAACACCGGAGAACCGAACATGGGTAAACCCTTCACCATCGCGGCGCTGCTGCTTGCCGCTGCGACCAGCACAGCCTACGCCGCCCCCACCGTCAGCGACCGCATCGTGGAGCGCTTCATGGCGCTGGACGAAGACAAATCGGGCACGGTATCGCTCGATGAGTACCTAGCGATGGTCGTCGATCGCGCCGAGCAGCGCTTCAACGCCATGGATCGCAACCACGACGACGAGGTCACCCCCGAGGAGCGCGCCGACTACTGGCGCAAACAGCAGGCGAAGTGGTACCGCCTCAACCGCTAGCCCCTGCCTCTCCCCGCATCAACCGCCGCAAGGTGGAGACCCCGCCCAACTGCCACACCGTCCACAACCCGGGAAGCGCCGCCAGCGAAATCAGCACCAGCCATAGCGCCGCCAGCGCGCCACCCTGCGCCTCGCTGCCACCGAAATAGAGCACAAAGCCGACATAGCCGCTCTCGCGGATCCCGAAGCCGTTGAGCGAAATCGGCACCATCGCCATCAGCGCCACCAGCCCCACCATCACCCCATAGGCCGTCCACGCCATCGACATCCCCAAGGCGCCACCGAGCAGAAAGTGGATCTGCACCATGAGCACCTGCACCACCATCGACAGCGGCAGCGATTGCAGCCAGGCGCGACGAAACGCCGCACCCTCCAGCGGCAGCCGCACCAGCCAGCCCAGCTTCGCCGGCAACCGACGGTGGAGCCACGGCCACCCCACCATCACCACCACCATGCCGATCACCAGCGCCGACCACCCCATCCAGACCAGCGGCGGCCAGTCAAACGCCAGCAGACAGAGGGTGACCACCGCCACCAGCGCGTAGAGCCCGTTGATGCGATCGAGGATCACACTGGCTCCCGCCTCCACCCCGACACCGCGCCGCCCCTCGCCCTTGGCCAGCAGCACGCCGCGCACCACATCGCCACCGATGATCGACGGCAGAAACAGGCTGCAGAAGGCGCCGACGAAGACGATCTCCACCTTACGCCGCGCCGACACTTCAAGCCCCAGCCCGCGCGCGATCAGCGCCCAGCGCAACCCACTCACACCGTAGGAGAGGAGCAGACAGAAGAGCGCCGCCGACACCAGCCACGGATCGGCCGCGCGCAACTGTGCCCACACCGCCCCCAGATCGACCCACCACGCCAGCGCCGCCAGCACCGCCAGCGACAGCCCGACCTTAAGCCAGAGCATGGTGGCTTCGCAAGAAGTCAGCATCGCGGCCACGGACGGCCGCGCAAATCAATGGCTTGCGAAGCAAGTCGTTGATTTGTGAGGAAGGTGAAAACCGCGCTTTTCGCCTTCCGTCAAGCAACAAGTCCACGGACGGACTTGTTGCGATCTGCTCAAACATCCAGCACCAACTTCCCCGCCATGTGGCCGGACTCAACGCGCCGATGCGCCTCCGCCGCCTCGGCCAGCGGCAGCAGATCGCTCACCATCACCGCCAGTTTTTTCTGCTCCATCAACTGCCCGCACTGCTCCAGAATCGCCGCCTGATGCCCGGCCGCATCCGGCAATCCCAGCACCATCGGTGTCAGCATCAGCTCCTGACTGATCCGCACATTGCGCAGCCGCAACCCCTTAAAGTCGGCATCGCTTGGCAGTTGCAGCAGGGTGACCAGATCGCCGTAGGGGCGCACCGCCGCCGCGGCCTGGGTGAAGGCTACGCCGCCCACCGTATCCAAGGCGACATCGACCCCGCCACCGCTCCACGCCAGCAGCGAGGCCACCACATCGTCGCGGTCGTAGCGGATCACATGATCCGCACCCAACTCGGTCACCAGATCCGCCTTCTCGGCGCTGCTCACCGTGGTCGCCACCTCGCACCCCGCCACCTTGGCCAGCTGGATCGCCACATGCCCCACGCCACCCGCGCCGCCGTGAATCAACACCTTCATCCCGCCGCGCAGCGCCGCGCGATCAAACAGCGCCTCCCACGCGGTGATCAGCACCAGCGGCGAGGCGGCGGCCGTTGCCATATCCAGCCCCGCAGGCATCGGCGCCACATAGCGGCTATCGACCAGCGCGTATTCAGCATAGTTGCCGCAGGGCTGCCCCAGCCCGCCGTAGCAGTACCACACCTGATCGCCGACCCGAACCCCCTCGACCCCGTCGCCGACCGCCTCCACGACACCCGCGCCGTCGCACCCCAGCACCGCTGGCAGCGGCCGATCGAAGTAGAGCCCACGGCTGCGCAGCTTGGTATCGATCGGATTGACGCCGGCGGCGTGCACCCGCACCAATAGCTCGCGCCCCTTCGGTGACCCAGGCCTAGGCAGCTGTTGCAGCCGCAACACCTCCGCCCCACCGACCGCGGTCATCACCACCGCCCGCATGGTCACCGCGCCCCCCCGACCGGATAGGGGATACTGACATAGGGCACGCCGAACACCTCACCGAACGGCAGCTCATGCACACGCTCCTTCCCCTGCTGGTCGCGGTAGGCAACCTCCATCATCGCGACCGGCGCCGGCACCTGCGCCAGCCGATCCTTCCGCAGCGAGGCAAACAGCGACGCGTCGTAGGGAACCACCGTCAGGCGCTCCATCCGCATCTTCGCCAGCGTCTGCAGCGAGCGTGCCGCGATCGGCCGATCCGCCAACTGCGGCAGAAAGATGCTCGAGCGATCGGGCGCCAGCAGCCGCTTGGCCAGCAGCAACTGCGACGCCTGCGCATAACGGATCGTTACCCCCTGCCACTGTAGCTGATGCGTCGCCTTGATCGCCACCCCGGCCGGCGCCAACGAACCTCCCAGCAGGTTCCACCATTCCATCGGATTGCGCGGAAGATGGGGCTTCACCTTCGGGGCTCTCTTGGCGACTCGTTTGGAAGACACCTCCCGCTTCACATCTGGGCGCCCCTTCCGTTGCACCGCGCTCTTCACCGCGCTTTTATTCGCGGCGCGCTTTGGCGCCACCTGCGGCGGACAGTGGCTGTAGAGGTTGGTATAGACGGTGTGACCATTGATCACGCAGCGGAGCACCGCACCATGCGCGGGCAACACCGACAGCGCAAGCAATAGCGCCACCGAGGCCATCCGAAAAAGCGGATTACTGTGCATGTTCACCCTCCTTTGCCAGCAGGCACGCCTCCATCACCCCCCTTCGGCAGGCGTGCGCCATCACCTTCACCGCCTGCGCGCGCTTGCCGCCGCGGTAGAGCAGCCACCCCTCTGCCTGCAGCAGCCAGCCATCCTCGGGGTGCTGTCGCAACAGCGGCCCAAACCGCTGCTCCGCCCTAGCCAAATTGCCGTGGCGCAACGCCTGAAAGATCGCCACCTTCTGCTGCGCTAGGGTCATCTTGCTCGCGGCGGGTTTGCGAACGGCCGGCCGCGCGGGCGCGGCAGGCGGCCTAGGATGGCGCGCCATCGCACGCGGCGGCGGGGTGGTTGCCCGCGGCGGCATCACCATTCCGCCGCCCAATTGGCCGCCAAACAGATATCCCGCCACAGGAACGAGGGCGATCAACCCCATCCACCCCCAGGCAATCACCTTCTGCGCCACGGGGGGGACGGCTCCCGCGGTGGGCAGCGCCCCCTGCTCCCCCTGCTCCCAACACTGCTCGCGGTAAAAGAGCACGATCAACGCCGTCACCAGCTGCATCGCCAGCAGATCCACCACGATCACCAGCAGGATGCCGACCCCCATCGCCCCGGCGGTCATCAGCGCCGACATCATCGACGGGGCGTGCCCCGACGCCAGCGCCGACGCCAGCGCCGCGATCCCGGTGCCCCCCAGCAGAAACAGGATCGCCACCACCACGACCACGGCCAACAGCGCCAACAGCAGGCCGTTGCCCAGCATCGGCCAACAGAACCCCTGCGAAATCCGCCACGCGCGGCGGATCGCCGCCAGCGGGGTGACATCCTCGATGATCGTCACCATCGGCAGCGTCGCCAGCCGCAGCCCTAGCCAGAGCAACGGCAACGCCAACAGCAGCAGCGCCGGCTGCTGAAGCATCGCCGTCAGCGCCCCCACCAGCCCCAGCGCCACCGTCGCCAGCAGGGTCAGCAGCAGCGCGCTGTTGGCCGCCACCGGCCACCGCCGCCACCCCAGCGCCAGCGCCAGCCGCACCGGCACCTGCCCCGGTTTCTCGGTGGCCAGCAGCATCCCGCCGACAAAGACCACCCCCGCCACCACCTGCAGCAGCAGCGAGAGCAGCACCCCGACCGAGGCGATCGCCACGGAGGAGATCGCGCCGCCTCCCATCGCCACGCCACGCATGGAAAACCCGATCAATCCCATCACCGCCGCCGCCATCAGCCCCAGCACCAACTGCAGCAGCGCCGTGCGCCAGATGAGGCGAAAGCCCATGCCCAGCCTCGCTAAAAACGACCGTTTCCAAGCCAACATCGCAACCTCCTACATCGTCCCGCAACCCGCCACCTTAGCCCCATCGCCGACCGACGGCAATCGACTTGCAGAGCAGGGCTGCTCCCGGCAGCCTTTTGAAGCTTTGCACGCCACCGCCAACAGCAAGGAGCCGCCTTTGACCCCCACCGCCTCCATCCGCCTTCGCCTTCGTTCATGGCGCTTCGCCGCGGCGCTGCTGTTGCTGCTCGCCGGCTGCAACTTCAACCCCACCGGCATCGAGCTCGCCAGCGGCTGGAAGGCGAAATCGATGGCGGTGTGGCGCCATGTCCGACCCGATATGATGGTCGCCTCCGCCGACCACCGCTACCTCTACATCAGTTGCGAAACCAAGGCCGGCCTGAGCGCGCCCAGCCTCTACTTCTACAACATGCAACGGGGGCGCAGCACGCTGTTGATCAGCGGATTGCACCTCGCCGACGGGCTGAAGATGGCGCCGGACGGCAGCCTGTGGCTGGGAGAGGAGTTTGATCACGGGCTCATCTGGCGCATCGCCGAGCCCGACAAGCTGCCCGCGGAACAGCTCGTCCAGCGCGACAGCCTGCAAAGCTCCCATCCGGCCATCGCCCCACTCTACCGCGCCGGTCAGTTCGCCCATGAGGGGATCGCCTTCTCCGCCGATGGCCGCTACGCCTACCTCCCCGACGAGGACCGCCACGGCAGCCTCTACCGCTACCGCATGCGCCCTCCCCACCTGCTGCAGGTGGCAGGCGGCGACCACCGCTGGCACACCGTCTCCGACCCAAGGCAGGCGCGCGCGATCGCCAAGCAGCTAGGCGCGCTGCAATTCAACCGCATGGAGGATGCCGAAACCCTGCCCAACGGCCACCTGCTGATCGCCGAAACCGATGCCCCGCGCATCCTTGAAGTGATCGACCACGGCGAGCGCGTGGAGATCCGCACCTACCTTGACGACCCCCGCATCCACCATCCCGACAATCTGGCCTGGGACGCCTCCCGGCAGGTGCTGTGGATCACCGACGATGACAAACCCTCCCGCCTGTGGGCGTGGGACGGCCGCACCTTGGAACAGATCGCGCTGCACAACCATGCCGAGATCACCGGTGTCACCCCCTTCGAGGGGGATCTGCTCATCAACCTGCAGGGGCGGGAGGATGGCCCCGAACTCACCTTGCGCCTGCACGAGACGCTACCACAATGAGCGACACTTCGCCGATCATCGACCACGAGGAGATGCTGGTCACCGCCCTCTCCTGCGGCTGCAAGCCGCCATCGGAGTGGCGCATCGGCACCGAACACGAAAAGATCAGCTTCCAGCGCCAAACCCTCCGGCCGGTGCCCTACTTCGGCGATCACGGCATCGGCAGGCTGCTGGAGCGGCTCAGCGCCACCACTCCGTGGCAACCGGTTCGCGAGGGCGACCACATCATCGCCCTCACCTTGGACGGCGCCTCGATCACGCTGGAGCCGGGCGGCCAGTTCGAGCTCTCCGGCGCGCCGCTGGCCTCGCTGTTTGCCACCTGCAAGGAGGTGCACGACCATCTGGCGCTGCTGGAAACCATCACCCGCGAGCTCGGCATCGGCTTTCTGGGCATCGGCTTCCAGCCCAAGTGGCGGCGCGATGAGATCGACTGGATGCCCAAAGGGCGCTACGCCATCATGCGTGACTACATGCCCAAGGTCGGCGGCTTGGGGCTCGACATGATGCTGCGCACCGCGACGGTACAGGCCAACCTCGATTTCTCCGACGAGGCGGATATGGCGCGCAAGATGCGTATCGCCTCGGCGCTGCAGCCGCTGGTCACCGCCCTGTTCGCCGCCAGCCCGTTCCGCGACGGCAAGCCCTCGGGTCACCGCTCCACCCGCGCCGCCTGCTGGCTCGATACCGACCCCGCCCGCACCGGCATCCCGCGCTGCGTCTTCGATGACGACTTCGGCTTCGCCCACTATGTCGAATGGGCGCTCGATGTGCCGATGTACTTCGTCCAGCGCGATGGGCGCTACATCGACTGCACCGGCGCCTCCTTCCGCCACTTTTTGCGCGGCGAGCTGCCGCAACTGTCGGGGGAGTTGCCCACCCTCGCCGATTGGGAGCTGCACCTCTCCACCCTCTTTCCCGAGGTGCGCCTCAAGCAGTTTCTGGAGATGCGCGGCGCCGACAGCGGCGCCTCTTCGTGGATTTGCGCCCTGCCGGCGCTGTGGAAGGGGCTGTTGTACGACCCGCAGGCGCAAGACGAGGCGTGGCAGATGGTGGCGGACTGGAGCTGGGATGAGGTGATGCGACTGCGGCGGCAGGCGCCCACCCTCGCCTTCGCCACCCCGTTTCGCGGCACCACCCTGTTGCCGCTGTGCCAACAGATGGTGGAGATCGCCAACCGGGGGCTGCGCCGCCTCGACCCCGAGGATGCCGCGCGCAGCGAAACCCTCTTTCTCGCGCCACTGGTTGAGGCGCTGGAGTGCGGCGAGACCCAGGCGGATCGGCTGCTGCGCCACTACCACCACCAGTGGCGGCAGCAGATCGATCCCCTCTTTCTGCACTGCATGCACTAACTGATGACTTCGCAAAAAGTCATCATCGCGGCTACACACGGGTTCGGGGAAAGGATTCCCCTCCTACAGGCTGTAGGAGCGGTTTCCAACCGCGAATTGCCACGGACGGACTTTTTGCGATCTGCTCACTAACTTCCGTGCTGTACGCTTGGCTGGGCGAGCAGCCCTACCTGCCGTTCTTGGCGCGCATGCAGCAGCAAGCAGCCTTACTACAGCGGGGAGAGGGTAAAGAGGCGATCTGGTGCTGCCACCACCCGCCGGTCTATACCACCGGCCGCAGGGGCGTCGACAATCGGGTGCGACCCGCGCTACCGGCGCCGCTGGTGGCCACCGACCGCGGCGGTGAAACCACCTTTCACGGCCCGGGGCAGTTGATGCTCTACCCCATCCTCAAGCTGAGGCCGCGCCACCTGCAGCCGCGCGCCTTTGTCCATCTGCTGGAGGAGAGCTGCATCACCCTGTTGCGCCGGTACGGCATCACAGCGGTAAGAAAAACCGGCGCCCCCGGCGTATGGAGTGATCGCGGAAAGATCGCCGCCATCGGCCTGCGCATCGGCGGCGGCGTAAGCTGGCACGGCATGGCGCTCAATGTCACCACCGATCTCGACTGGTTCGACGCCATCCGCCCGTGCGGGCTCCCCTTTTCCGCGGACAACATGGCGAACCACATCGCGCCGCCGGCGCTGGAGACGCTGGCCGAGGCGTGGTCGGTGATATTCAGGAAGATGGTGCCCGGCGAACCCTCGCCGACTGAAAGCGGCTAGTGCCCCTGCTTGTGGCCGAAATAGCCCGCTAGCGATACCAGCAGAATGCCGCCACCCATGTAGAGGATGTTGAGCGGGTTATCGAAGGTGACATGGAGCACCTGCTTGAAGAAGGCGACGATCAGGATCATCAGGATCACCTTGCCCAAGCGATCCTTCAGGTCGTCGAGACTCGCAACCTGTAGGATGTTGCCGGCGTTCTCCGCCCCGCGCGCGCACGCGATCTTGCCGATATGGAGCTCGTAAACACCGAGCGCGAAGATCAACAGCACCATCGCCAGCAGGAAGTCATCGACGGCGGTAATCACATGGCTGACGATGATGACATGGAAGTGTTCCACCTCGTGGCCACCGAAATAGACCCGGATAAACTCAATCAGCAACTGCCCCATATCCCACGCCGAGGAGATGAACAGCAGCGCCATCCCCACCACGCACGACCAGACCGCCAGCAGCGTCAAGTAGCGCGAGTTCCACAGCAGCTTTTCGAGAAAATCCTGCATCGCCTATCCTCCCGCCAACCGCGGCGCCAGGCCGTCGGCGGTGGCCGCCTCCTCCGGCGCACGCGCAAGGGTCTCCACCTTCCAGCTCTCCGGCTGGGACAACAGTCGCGACACCAGCCGGTGGTTGCAGGCGTGGCCGGTACGCACGCCGTCGAACGCGCCCACGATCGGCATCCCCGCCAACGACAAATCGCCCAGCGTATCGAGGATCTTGTGGCGGACACACTCATCGCGGTAGCGCAGCCCCCCCTCGTTGACCACGCGATAGGCATCGAGCCCGATCGCGTTCTCCAGCGAACCGCCCAGCGCCAGCCCCATCTTCTGCAGCGCCTCCACCTCGTGCAGAAAGCCGAAGGTACGGGCGCGGCTCACCTCGCGGGTGTAGGCTTGGCGCGAGAAGTCGATGCTGACATAGCGGTTGTTGAGCAGCGGGTGGTCGTAATCAAGCAGGTAAGAGATGCGAAACCCCTTGGCGGGCATCAGCGAGCAGCGCTTGTCGCCATCCTCGACCGACACCTTGCGCATGATCCGCATCACCTTTTTCGGCTGTTGCTGCTCCCGCACACCGGCGCACTGAATCAGGAAGACGAACGGCGCCGCCGAACCGTCCATGATCGGCACCTCGGCACCGCTGACCTCGATCCGCGCGTTGTCCACCCCAAGGCCGGCGAGCGCGGAGAGCAGATGCTCCACCGTTGACACGGTAACCCCGTCACGGCCGATGGTGGTACAGAGGCGGGTGTCGGTGACGAACTCGGAACGGGCGGGGATCTCCACGCCGACATCGGAGCGGACAAAGACGATGCCGCTGTCGTCGGCCGCCGGATGCAGGGTAAGATCGATCTTCTTGCCGGAGTGCAAACCGATGCCACCGCAGTGGATCGCCCTGTTCAGTGTCCGTTGTCGAATCATACCCTAAGCCCCCTCAGCCAACACATTCGAACAAAAAAATCACCCGCGCTTCACCATCATCGGCGCGAACCCTGACGAAACCCCGCGTTTTTGCAAGCGATTGCGGGCGGAAGACTAATCCGCCTGCCGCCGCAAAAAGGCGGGCAGGTCGAGGTTGCTGGGATCCACGCCGTCGCTGCCGGCGAAAATCGGCTCGTAGTCGTCGGTACCGGTTCTGCGTCCGCGCATGCGTCCAGCGCCTCTGGCCTGCCCCCCCTGCATCGGCAGATCGGGCTGCACACTCGGCGCTTGCGCCGTCGCCCCACCGGCAATCGGCATCATCTTCACCGCGTCGCCGTTGCTGAGTCCGGTTGCCACCACCGTCACCCGGATCTCGTCGCCGGCGTTGTTGTCGTACACCATGCCGCAGATGACATTGGCGTCGTCGTCCGCCATCTGCTGCACAATCGACACCGCCTCGTCGTACTCCACCAGTGTCATCTCTTCGCTGCCGGTGACATTGATCAGAATCCCCTGCGCGCCGTGGATATCGATATCCTCCAGCAGCGGCGAGGAGATAGCCAGCTCCGCCGCCGCCATGGCGCGATTCTCGCCGGCGGCCACCCCGGAGCCCATCATCGCCAGCCCCTGGCTGCCGCTCATCACCGACTTCACATCGGCGAAATCGACATTGACATAGCCGGTCTCGGTAATCAGCTCGGAGATGCCGCGCACCGCCTGCAGCAACACATCATCGGCCTGACGGAAGGCGTCGAGCATGGAGGTGTTTTTGCCGACCGCGCCGATCAGCTTCTGGTTGGGAATGGTGATCAGGGTATCAACATGCTTGCTCATCTCGACGATCCCCGCTTCCGCCTGTTTCATGCGCCGCTTGCCTTCAAAATGGAACGGCTTGGTCACCACCGCCACGGTCAGAATCCCCAACTCCTTGGAGATCTCCGCAATGACCGGTGCCGCACCGGTACCGGTTCCACCGCCCATCCCGGCGGTGATGAAGACCATATCGGCGCCCTTTAGACAGTCGCGAATGGCATCGCGCTCCATCTCGGCGGCATCGCGGCCAACCTGCGGCTTGGCGCCAGCGCCCAGTCCGCGGGTCAATTCGGATCCCAACTGCAGCTTGATCTCGGCCTGATTGCGCTCGATCGCCTGCGCATCGGTGTTGGCAACGATAAACTCCACACCGCTTAAGTTGTGGGAAATCATGTTGTTCATCGCGTTGCCGCCACCGCCGCCGACACCGATCACCTTGATCTTGGCGGACAGGTCATCACTCTCTTCAAAAAACATGGACATAACAGTCTCCTCCTAACGGGCTTAATAATGGGAAATAGAAAATAGATTGCAACGGAAAAATCGTGGGTCTTTTCATGGTGAGCTCATGAGGTGTCCCCGAACCAGGCCCGCATCCGTTGCCACATGCTAGGCCCCTTGGGTTTGGACTTGCGCTTGGCCTTCTGCCGCTCCCCCTGACGGTAGCGGCGACCGTAGTGCACCAGCCCCACGCCGGTGGAGTAGATCGGGGTCGATACCACATCCACCAGACCGCCGACGCCGGTCGGCGTACCCAGCCGCACCGGGGCGTCAAACACCTCTTCCGCCAGCTCCACCATCCCCTTGAGCAGGCTGCTGCCACCGGTCAGCACCACCCCGGCGGAGAGCTGATTGCGAAAACCGGACTGATCGAGGTGGGACTTCACCAGCTCGAACAGCTCATCCACCCGCGGCTCAAGGATCTGCGCCATCACCTGCCGCGGCATGGTGCGCGGCTCATGGCCGCCGACGCTGGGGATCTCCACCTGCTCATCGGCCGGCACCATCGTCGTCAGGCAGGAGCCATACTTGCGCTTGAGGATATCGGCCTCGCGCGGCGAGGTGCGCAGCCCGACCACCAGATCGTTGGTCAGATGGTCGCCTCCGATCGAAATCACCGAGGTGTGCTGGATTGAGCCACCGACAAAGACCGCGATATCGGTGGTGCCGCCGCCGATATCGACCAGCACCACGCCGATCTCCTTTTCGTCGGCCTCGAGCACCGCCTCGCTGGAGGCCAACTGCTCCAGCACCACATCGGCCACCTCGAGATCGCAGCGGTGGCAACACTTGATGATGTTCTGCGCCGAGGAGACGGCGCCGGTCACCACATGCACCTTCGCCTCCAGCCGCACCCCGCTCATCCCCACCGGCGACTTGATGCCGTCCTGGCCGTCGATGATGTAGTCCTGCGGCAGGATATGGAGCACCTTCTGGTCGGCGGGGATATTCATCGCCTTCGCCGCCTCGATCACCCGCTCGACATCCTCCGCCGACACCTCGCCATTCTTGGTCGCCACCACGCCGTGGCTGTTGTAGCCGTGGATATGGCTACCGGCGATGCCGGTATAGACCGTCTTGATCTCCACCCCGGCCATCAACTCCGCCTCTTCCACCGCCAAACGGATCGACTCCACCGTGCTGTCGATGTTGACCACCACCCCCTTGCGCAGCCCGCGCGAGGGGTGGGTGCCGATGCCGATCACATCGAGCTTGCCGTCGGGGGTGCTTTCGGCCACCACGCACGCAATCTTGTGGGTGCCGATATCCAACCCCACGATCAACTGTTGATGCTTCATCTCAAATCACCTCTCTATCGCCGCTTCCTGCCCGAATAAACCACCGATCACGCAACCGCGCATCCACCTTCCACACCCCATGGCGCCATGGTCGCTCGCCCAACAGGGCAATGATGTGATCCACGCGCGACACCAGGGCGTCATCCAGCGGCAACCGCCACTGCGCGCCCCGCGCCAGGTTGATACGCAACTGCCCATCGCCGGCAATCATCTCGCTCATGGCGGCGGTTAGCTGTGGGCGCTTCGCGCGCAGATGGTCCAGCAGACGCGCCAGCGAAGGCACCAGCGCGCGATCGCGTACCCGCAGCAGCGGCAGGTCGCGCGCCTCCCCCCGACGCAGCGGGCGGTAGATGGCTCCGGCACCATCCACCAGCATCACCCTGCCATCGCCGCCGGTCCACAGCGCCACCGGCTGCCGGATCGTGGCGCGCACCCGCAGCCGGTTCGGCAACACCCGCACCACCTCGATGGTGGCGATATCGGGCTCCAACCGCGCGAGGCGTCGCGCCACCAACGCCGGATATCCGGCGACAAACCCGAGCGGCGCCATCTGCTCAAGGCGCGCCGAAATCGCCGCGCGCAGCGCCTTGTCGTCGCAGCGCACCTGCCAACGATCCACCGCCAGCGCGCCGTTGAGCTGCCACAACCCGACCGCGGCGGCCGCCACCAGCAGCAGCGGCGGCACCACCCGTCTAAGCAGCGCCAGCGGAGCCGCCATGCGCTGACGCCAGCCCACCGCCACCGGCTTCATCCGGTTGCCCCCGTTGCGTCTCCTAGCCATGCAGCCTCGCCCCCCGCAGCAGCCGTTCGCACAGCGCATCAAACCCGATCCCCGCCGCCGCCGCCGATTTGGGCAGCAGGCTGTGCGCGGTCATGCCGGGGATGGTGTTGACCTCCAGCACCACCGCCTCGCCGCCATCGGCCACGATCATGTCCACCCGCGGCGCGCCACTGCAGCCCAGCAGCTTCACCACCCGCTCCGCCTGCTCCATGCAGAGCCGCTGGCTCTCCACCGGAATCGCCGCCGGGCAGAGATACTGGGTGGTCTCCAAGTCGTACTTGGCGGCGTAGTCGTACAACCCGCCGGCGGGACGCACCTCGATCACCGGCAGCGCCTCGCCATCCAGCACCGACACCGCCACCTCCACGCCCCGCACCGGCATCTCCACCAGCCAGCCCGCCTCGTCCAGATCGGGTGGCAGGTCATCCGCGCTTTCCACCTGGCGCACACCGACGCTGGAGCCCTGTGCCACCGGCTTGACGATCACCGGATAGCGCACCGGGCGCCCTTCGGGATCGAGCGGAATATCGACCGCCACCGGCACCCCGTGGGCGCGCAGCAGCGCCTTGCACAGCCGCTTATCCATGCAGAGCGCCGACGCCGTCACCCCGGAACCGGTGTAGGGGATGCGCATCACTTCGAGCAGCCCCTGAATCGCGCCGTCCTCGCCCAGCGTGCCGTGGAGCGCGATCACGGCGCGCTCCGGTGCCGCCTTGGCGATCGCCGCCGCCCAATCCCCGTCGGGCAGCAGATCCAACGCCACCACCTCGTGCCCCGAGCGGCGCAACGCCTCCGCCACCGCGGTGCCGGACTGCAGCGAGATAGCCCGCTCCGCGGATGCGCCGCCCATCAGCACCGCGACCCTCATCGCCCCACCACCCGCAACTCCGGCTCCAGCACCACCCCGAAACGCCGCTCCACCTCGGAGCGGGCAAGATCGATCAGCGCCAGCACATCGCTGCTGCTGGCATCACCGTGGTTAACGATAAAGTTGGCATGTTGTGCCGAGATCTCGGCGCCGCCGATGCGATGCCCCTTCAGCCCCGCCGCCTCGATCAGCCGCGCGGCGTGATCCTGCGGCGGATTCTTGAACACCGAGCCGCAATTGGGCTGCGCCAGCGGCTGGCTTCCTCCCCGTTTGTTGCGCATGGCACGAATCCGCGCCCGAATCCCATCGGCATCGCCCGCCCGCAGGCCGAAACGGGCGGCCACCACCAGCGCGCCCGGCGGCAGGTCGCTGTGGCGATAGCCCATCGCCAGCGCCTCCGCCGCCACTGTCCGCAGCGAGCCGTCGCGCAGCACCACATCGACCGACTGCAGGATGTCGGAGACCTGCTGACCGAAGGCGCCGGCGTTCATCGCCACCGCCCCGCCGATATTGCCCGGCACCGTGGCCATGAACTCCACCCCCTCCAGCCCTAGGTCGGCACAGCGCGCCGCCAGGGCCGACATCCGCACCCCGGCGCCGCAGTGGATGGCCGTGCCATCGACCCGCAGGGTGTCGAGCGACCCCATGTCGATCACCACGCCGTCGAAACCGCCATCGGCCACCAGCAGGTTGCTGCCGCGCCCCAGCGCCATGATCGCCACCTCGCCCGGAATCCGCGGCAGCGCGGCGGACAAGGCATGAAGATCGCGCGGGCGGAAATACCAACGCGCGGCACCACCCACACCGAGGGTGACATGGGCCGCCATCGGCTCATGTTCACGGAAATCGCCCAAGCGGGCGAGCGCCTGCCACCAAGTCATGTACGATCCCATCGCAAAAAGTCCGTCCGTGGACTTTTTGCTTGACGGGAAGCGAAAAACGCGGTTTTCGCTTCCCTCACAAACCAAGCACCTGCTTGCGCAAGCGCTCGGTTTGCGCGGCCATCCGTGGCCGCGGTGATGACTTTCTGCGAAGTCATCATGCCACCTCCTGCCGCAACCCGCGCGCCACGGCGCCGATCGATCCAGCCCCCAGCACCAGCAACGCACAACCCTCATGCAGCCGCTGCCGACCAAGCGTCTGCGCCGCCTCCAGCGTCTGCAAACAGGCCACATGGCGATGGCCGCGCTGACCCATCCGCTCCGCCAGCAGCGCACTGCTCACCCCGGCAATCGGCTGCTCGCTGGCGGCGTAGATCGGCAGCAGGTAAACCTCATGGGCGGCATCGAGCACGGTAATGAAATCGTCGAACAGATCGCGGGTGCGACTGAAGCGATGGGGCTGAAACAGCACCACCAACCGCCGATTTGGCCACGCCTCCTGCGCGGTGGCGATGGTGGCGGCGATCTCGGAGGGGTGGTGGCCGTAGTCATCCACCAGCACCCCGTCACCGATCGCCGTCACCTGAAAGCGGCGCTCGATCCCGGCGAACGAGGCCATCGCCGCCGCAATCGCATGGTGCGGAATCTTCAGCCGGTGCAACACCGCCACCGCCGCCAGCGCGTTTTCCGCGTTGTGGTGACCGGGCAGCGCCAGCTCGATCTCCAACGGAGCGGGCGTGCCGCGCACCGCCACCGTCAGCCGCTGCCCCGCGGCCGTGGCGTCGCGCGCAACCAGCGCCACATCCGCCTGCGGGCTGTCGCCGTAGGTCAACAGCGGCTTGTGCAACCGCTCGCGCAGCGCCGCCACCCGTGGGTGGGCATGGTGCAGCACCGCGCAGCCATAGAATGGGGTCAGGTTGGCGAAGGCGGCAAACGCCTCCTCCAGCCGCGCCACGCTGCCGTAGTGATCCAGATGCTCGGGATCGATATTGCTGATCACCGTCACCATCGGCGTCAGGCGCA
>WFMN01000138.1 GCA_015489095.1 Mariprofundaceae bacterium
AGCGACAGGCTCCATTTCGGCGGAAGAAACGCCTTGCTGTAGAAGGCGAAATAGCGCGCTGCGTTTCGCGACTCCCACGCCTTGCGCCACGCCTTGAGCGCGGCCAACACCTGACGCTTCCCGTCAGGATGCGCCGCTTTGTGGTGGTGGCTACGCGGCGCATCCACACGATGGGGAGACCGTCCATTCGGGTGGTGCTTCGCCTTGGCCTGATGGTGCGCCGCAGGAGAAGCCTTGGGCTGATGGTGGGGCACTGGAGAAGCCTTGACCTTGGCTTTGGCCTGCTTGGGCGAAGGCCGCGCCACCTTGGCGGGCGCAGGCGCCGGCTGCGCCTTGGCGTGGGTGGTGGGCGTCACCGGCGCATCCCCCTTCGCCGGCGGAGCAACCAAACGCGCAAGCAGCCGCTCCATCGCCGCGTCATCATCCAGCTTGGCCAAGCGCTGGCGGCAAAGCAACTGCGCCAGATGGCCGCGCTTGATCACCCGGTTGTCCGGATCCCGCCGCGCGATACCGCGATAGATCCCATCCGCCAGTTTCTGGTAAAGCCCGGCCAATTCGATCTGCGACTGCACATCGCGCGGCGCTAGGGCGATCACCTGCTTCAGCTCCTCGACCGCGGCATCGTAATCCTCAAGCGACTCGTAGATCGCCGCCAGATTATGGTGCGGCTCCACCACATTGGGATTGATGCGAATCACCTGACGAAATGCCTCGATCGCCTGTAGGATCCGGCCGTCGTGGGTCTGCAACACCCCGAGCCGAAACCACGCCTTGGCGTTATCGGCATCCTCCTGAATCAGCTTGTTGAGCTGCTGCTCATCGTACTGCGGTTGCGGTGCCGCGGCGGCCGCGATCGACCACAACAGCGCAGCCGCCAACAGCCACGCCCTCACTGCAACACCTCGGTAATCGGCACCAGATTCCCCACCTGTGACCGGTCGAGCGAGGCTAGGAAGGCAACCGTCTTCCTGCGCGGATGGCCGATCACCACGCACGAGCCGCGCTTGCGGGCGAGCGCGACGGCGTGGCGCCACGCCTTCGCGATGGCGGTCGCATCATCGACATGGTCGAGAAACACCTGCCGCTGCGCCCAGCGCAGCCCCGCCTTTTTGGCCTCGTCGGCGGCCACCGATGTCGCCTTGGTGCGCGAATCGACAAAAAAGAGGTGGTGGCTCCGGCAGCGCGCCATCACCACCTGCATCGCATGATGATCTGCGGTTAGCAGCGACCCCATATGGTTGTTCACCCCCTGCACAAACGGCACCTCGGCCAACGCATCATCAAACCTCCGTCGCAACTCGGCATCGGTCATCCCAAGCCGCAAAAAGCTGCTCCCGAGATGACGGCGCAACGCCGGATTCGACGGCTCCATCGGCAGGTGCAGCATCACCACCCGCTTCCCCTGATGGGCCAACATCGCCGCACGCTTGGGGTGGGTGGCGTTCGGCAATACTGAGATCGCGAGCGGAAAGGGCAACGCCAGCAGCCGTCGTTCCACATCCAGGTCGTAGCCGACATCATCGATAATCAGCGCGATCTTGCCCCGTTGCTCGCCCCTGCCCGCGACCTTGTCGCGCTTCTTGTGCCGAGGAGGGGGCGACGGCAGCAGACGCGCCGGCGGCTCGTCGGCCACCTCGGAGAAGTCTTCAAACAGCCTCTCCGGTATGGGCGGGGGCAGCGGCTCCTCCCGCTCCATCCGCGCGGTACTCCCGCCGCCATGCGACTTCGGCCACGCCAGCGCCACCAACACCACCAGCACCGCCAACAGCAGCAGCGTCAGCCAATGCTTGGACACCCGTAACTATTCAGCTCATCCCATGTTTTGCCCGATATCTGCGTTGAACATGCTCATGTGCGAATAGCACACTAAAGCGTGTTCGCCTTGCTATCGAACAAACCACGGGCGATCTGAACAGTTCCGACATGGGCCTAGGAGGGGGCTCCGGTACGGTGGAGGGCTACCAGCCCCCGCAGCAGATCCTTCGCCCGTTGTAGCTGCACATCGATCTTGAGGCGGCGGCGCATCTTGTCCGAAACCAGCTTCCGCGCCTTCGCCTTCGCCTTGGCTCCCTTGCGCTTGCTGCTGTTTTCAAGGTGCCCCTTCAACGACCGCTCCAGCACCGGCTTACGCTTGTTCAACGCCTCCTGCACCTTTTTGTCGATCTTGAGCGCCACCATCTTCACCTCGACATCGGGGGTGATGCCCAACGCCTGAATCGAGCGGCCGCTCGGCGTGTAGTAGAGCGCCGTCGTCAGCTTAACCGCGGTGCCATCGCCCAGCGGCACCACCGACTGCACGCTCCCCTTGCCGAAGCTCTTCACCCCCATCAGCACCGCGCGGTGGTTGTCCTGTAGCGCGCCGCTGACAATCTCGGACGCCGACGCGGAGCCCTGATTGATCAGCACCACCAACGGCAGCCCGTGCAGGATATCCCCCTTGGTGGCATCAAACCTGAGGTTGCGCCCCACCCGCGACTTGGTGCTGACGATATTCCCCTTGTCCAAGAAGAGGTCGGAAACCGCCACCGCCTGATCGAGCAGCCCGCCGGGGTTGTTGCGCAGATCCAACACCGCCCCCCGCAGCGCGTGACCGCTGCGGGCATCGAGTTCCGCGAACTGCTTCTTCAGCTCCTCGGTGGTGTGCTCCTGAAACTGGGTGATCCGCAGGTAGGCGAGGTGCGGGGTCAGCAGGTCGCTCTTCACCGACTTCACATGGATCACCGCGCGGGTGATGGTGAAGTTCAGGGTGCGCGCCTCGTCGGCGCGAAACACCGTCAGATTGATGGTGGTACCCGGCTTGCCCCGCATCAGATCGACCCCCTCCTGCAGGGTCAACTCGCTGGCCAGCGCATCCCCGATGCGGATGATCAAATCTCCCGCCTTCATTCCGGCGCGATCCGCCGGCGTATCCTCGATCGGCGCCACCACCTTGATGCCGCCGTCGGCGGAGGCGATCTCGATGCCGAGCCCACCGAACTCGCCGCTGGTCTCCACCTGCATCTGGGTAAACTGCTTCTTGTTCATGTAAACCGAGTGCGGATCGAGCGACGACAACATCCCCGACAGGGCGCCGTCAATCAGGTTTTCATCGGTTTTCTTCTCGACATAGGATTGCTGAACCAGCTTCATCACCTGGGTAAACTTGCGCAACTGCTGATAATCGGTGGCGGCCGTCGCCCGCCCGCTGCCCAACGGCGGCGCCAGCAGCACCCACCCGACCCCCAACGCAGCCAGAGATACGCCACCGGCAATCGCCCATCGTGTTCCTTTGTTCACATCCATACTCCTAACTTACTTATTGATCAAACCGCAAAAATTGACAATTCGCGGTTGGAAACCGCTCCTACCGCCTGTAGGAGGGGAATCCTTTCCCCGAACCCGTCCATGGCCGCGCAAAAAGTCCATGGACGGACTTTTTGCGATGCGCTCAAAGAATGACGACTTCGCAAGAAGTCGGCATCGCGGCCACGGATGGCCGCGCAAATCAATGGCTTGCGCAGCAAGTCGTTGATTTGTAAGG
>WFMN01000139.1 GCA_015489095.1 Mariprofundaceae bacterium
CAGGCGCGCACCCCTTCGCGGATCGCCGCCACTTGCTGTCCGGTCAACCGCACCGTTATCTCGGTCGGCTGACGCGCAGGATGCGGCTGGCCATGCGGTAGCTCGGTTCGACATGGCCGCAGCCCAACTCCGCCAGCGCCTTGGGCATGCCATAGACGACACAGGTCTCCTCCGCCTCCGCCAGCGCGATGCCGCCGTGGGTGTGGACGAAATGGGCCGCCTTGGCGCCATCGTCGCCGATGCCGGTCATGATGACGGCGATGATCTTGGCCGGCGAGAGCGCCTTGGCGGCGGTCTGGATGGTGTAGTCGATGTTGGGGATGTAGAAAAAGGCCTTGGGATCGGCCTTGCGGTGGCGAATGGTGTAGCGCCCGACCCGCTCCTGATGGATTTCGGCGTTGATGCCGCCATGCACCACCGTCACCGTGCCGACCTCCAGCGGCATGTTGTTGCGCGACTCCCGCACCGTGAGCGCGCAGTGCTTGTCCAGCCGCTGGGCAAACGGGCCGGTGAAGGTGGGCGGCATGTGCTGCACCAGCACCACCGGATGGGGGTAGTCGGCGGGCAGTTCGGGCAGCACATCCATGATGGTGGCGGGGCCACCGGTGGAGATGCCGATAATCAGCAGCTTATCGAAGCTGGTGGCGGGGCGGTCGCGGGGCACGGGGGCGGCTGCGGTCACCGCCTGCGCGTGCCGCCGCTTGCGTGCCGGTTTCGACGCCATCTCGTGGGCGCCGATTACGGTTTCGATGATCTCGTCCTCCACCTGATCCAGCCGCGAGCTCATCGTTCCCGGCTTGGCGACATAGCCGATCGCCCCCAGCTCGATCGCCTCCAGCGTGGCGGCGGCGCCTTCGTCGGTCAGCGACGATACCATCACCACCGTGATCGCCGGGTTGGCCTCTTTCAGGTGCGCCAGACAGGTCAGGCCATCCATGTTGGGCATGTTGATATCGAGCGTCACCAGATCCGGCTTGAGCTCCTCCGCCTTTCGCAGGGCATCCACCCCGTCGCGCGCGGCACCGATCACCTCGATCTTGTCGCTCTTTTCCAGTATCGCCCGCACCGACCGCCGCATCAGCGCCGAATCGTCCACGATCAATACCCTACAGGGCCATGTTGCCATTATCTGTTTTGCTCCTTGTGTTGTTTCTTCACGGCATTGTCGAAGGTTTCCATCAATGCTTTGTCGAGGGTAATCAATGACAGTCCATGATGAAGCGCTGTCGCAGCGATGATGGCGTCAGGAAGCTTACAACGAAAGTGTTTTCGGAATGTTATGGTCCGATTTTCTACAGCCTCGCAGAGTGGAATTACCTGAATGGAGGAGAGAAAACGCGTGATTGCCTTTTCCTCATTTTGTTGCAATTCCGGAAAGCTCAATAGTTCCATTCTGGTGATTTGACTAACCGCATAATCCGATATTTCAGCGGATGTATCCGCTAGGATGGACTTCGTTTGTGTGTCTCCCTTCAAAATGCCTATAACAATATTGGTATCGAGCAGGTAGTGGATCAATCCCATTCATCCCGCATGCGACGCTGAATGCTTTGTGGCGATTCCGACAGTGAAGACGAGCCTTGCAAGCAGCCGAAAAAACTCTCAATTGTCCCGTTGTCTCCCTGTTTTTTCGAGGTGATGGGTTCAACGATGACCATCACTTCCACCGATTGATCCGGTAACCCCAGTGGTACATGCAAGTCCAATGCTCCATCGTGACCGGTGCATCCCGTGAATTGTCTACTAAGCAATGTTGCCCGCCTCCTCAATGAAAACTTCTTGCGATGTGCGCACTGCTGTAGGAGCGGCTTCCAAGCCGCGAACCACGACTCCCCCGTTCGGGGTCTGGAGAGCGATTGGTTCGGGGTCTGGAGACCCCTCCTACAGCACGATCCACCTCCCTACACCGCCACTTCTTCGTTTTCCGAGACCTCTTTCAGCGCTTCGAACTCATCGGCGTTGAGCACGCGGTCGAGGTCGAGCAGCATGATGATCCGCTTGCCGCCTTCCAGCCCCGCCAGGCCGGTGATCATGCCGTTTTTGCCGGCCACGATCTCCGGCGCCTCCTGCTGATCGCGTTCGGCGATATCCATCACCGCGCGCACGCCATCGACCAGCACGCCGGTGGCCACCCCCTTCATCTCGGCGACAATGATCTTGGCGTCGTCGTGG
>WFMN01000140.1 GCA_015489095.1 Mariprofundaceae bacterium
CGCCGCGCTGCTGGAGATTCCCAACCCCGTGCACGATTCGGTGCCGGACGGGGCGGACGAGACGGCCAATGTGGAGCTGCGTCGCTGGGGCGAGCCACGCACGGACACGGTTCCCAACCATTGGGAGATCGGTGGCGCGCGGCTCGATTTTGAGGCCGGCGCACTGTTGGCGGGAAGCCGCTTTTCGGTGCTGCGCGGCCCGATGGCGCGGCTGGAGCGGGCGCTGATGCAGTTCATGCTCGATCTGCATGTCGATCGCCACGGCTATGAAGAGGTGTGGGTGCCGGCGATTGTCAATCGCGAGACGATGACCGGCACCGGCCAGTTGCCCAAGTTCGAGGAGGATCTCTACCGCCTGGCCGGTGAAGACGCCTTCTTGATCCCCACCGCCGAGGTGCCGGTGACCAACCTCTACCGCGGGCAGATTCTGGATGGGGCGCGGCTGCCGATCCGCCACTGCGCCTACACCCCCTGTTTCCGCCGCGAGGCGGGGTCGGCGGGCAAGGATGTGCGCGGGCTGATCCGTCAGCATCAGTTCGACAAGGTGGAGCTGGTGCAACTGCTGCACCCGCAGCAGGCCGAGGCGGGGCTGTTTGAGCTGACCGCCCACGCCGAGGCGGTGTTGCAGGCGCTGGCGCTCCCCTACCGGGTGGTGGCGCTCTGCGCCGGCGATATCGGTTTTTCCGCCGAGAAGACGCTCGATCTGGAGGTGTGGCTGCCGGGGCAGCAGTGCTACCGCGAGATCTCCTCCTGCTCGTCGTTCGGCCAGTTTCAGGGGCGGCGGGCGGGGATTCGCTTCCGCGACGGCGCCAAGGGCAAGCCACAGCCGGTGGCTACCCTCAACGGTTCCGGGCTGGCGATCGGCCGCACGCTGGTGGCGCTGTTGGAAAACGGCTGGCAGACCGACGGCTCGGTGCGGCTGCCCGAGGTGTTGCACCCCTATATGGGGGGCATGGCGGTGATCCCGCCGATGATGGAGGGGTAACATGTCCGGTCAGGAAAGCTACTATGTGACCACACCGATCTACTATGTGAACGACGATCCCCATTTGGGGCATCTCTACACCACGGTGGCGGCCGATGTGCTGGCGCGTCATCAGCGCCTCTCCGGGCGTGACACCTTCTTTCTTACCGGAGTTGATGAACATGGGCAGAAGGTGCAGCAGGCGGCAAAGGCGCGTGGGATCGCGCCGTTGGCGCTCGCCGACGAGGTGGTGGCGCGCTACCAGATGCTGTGGCCTAGGTTTTCGATCAGCAACGACGACTTCATCCGTACCAGTTCCGCCCGCCACCAGCGGGGGGTGGCGGCGATGTGGCGGCGCCTGCGTGAGAATGGCGCGTTGTACAAAGGGTTTTACGAGGATTGGTACTGCGTCCCCTGCGAGACCTACTGGACGGAGACCCAGCTACACGACCACGGCGATGACGGGCGCTGCCCCGACTGCAACCGGCCGGTGGAGCGGGTGCAGGAGGAGTCGTGGTTTTTCCGGCTGAGCGACTATCAACAGCCGCTGCTCGACCATTATGACGCCAATCCCGATTTCATCGGCCCCGAATCGCGGCGTAACGAGGTGCGCAGCTTCGTCGCCGGCGGGCTGAACGATCTGTCGGTGTCGCGCACCACCTTCGATTGGGGGGTGCCGGTGCCGGACGACGATGGCCATGTGGTCTATGTCTGGATCGATGCGTTGACCAACTATCTGTCGGCGCTGGGCTTTCCCGATGAGGAGGCTCCACGGATGCGTTTCTGGCCGGCGTCGGTGCACCTGATCGGTAAGGATATCCTGCGCTTTCACGCGGTCTATTGGCCGGCGATGTTGATGGCGGCGGGGCTGCCGTTGCCGCAGCGGGTGTTTGCCCACGGCTGGTGGACGGTCGATGGTGAAAAGATGAGCAAGTCCAAGGGGAACGCGCTCTCGCCGGATGCGATGCTGGCGCAAGTGGACGCCGATGTGATCCGCTATTTTCTGCTGCGCGAGGTGCCGTTCGGTCACGATGGCGATTTCTCGTTCGATGCGCTTAAGCGCCGCTACAACAGCGAGCTGGCCAACGATCTCGGCAACATGCTCAACCGTTCGTTGTCGATGCTGCATAAGTACCGCGACGGGGTGCTGGGGGAGGTCGGCGAGGAGCAGCCGCGGGATCGGGCGTGGATCGCCGACATCGAGGCGATGCAGTTGGAGGTGGATCGATTCATGCGACAACAGGCGTTCCATCTGGCGCTGGAGCGGATCCACACCGTGGTGCGCCACGGCAACCGCTATGTGGAGGAGAGTGCGCCGTGGAGCTTGGCCAAGCAGCAGCAACAGGCGCGGCTGGATGGGGTGCTCTACCATCTGATCGAGGGGTTGCGGCTGGTGGTGTTGCAGCTCTCCCCCTTCATGCCGAACAAGTGTGCGGCGATGATGGCGCAGATCATGGGGGATCGCGCCGACGAGGCGCAGGTGTTGTCGCACCACGGCGGTTGGGGGCTTTTGGCGGCAGGGCATCGCTGTGCCAAGCCGTCGCCGGTCTTTCCCCGCATGGAATAGGCCGCAGAGTCGCTGTTGACCCCGAGAAAGCTCATTGCCCGCTACTTTCCCGATCCTGAGACGATTCGGAACCATAAGAACCTGCGCTGTTTCGGGTCGCTGCTGGTCAACCCCGGGCTATGGCACCTGAACCGCCACTCGGTGGCCAAGGCGTTTGCGGTCGGCATCTTCTGCGCCTTTGTGCCGGTGCCGTTTCAGATGGTGCTGGCGGCGTCGTTCGCCATCGTGGTTCATTGCAACATCCCGATTTCGGTGGCGCTGGTGTGGCTGACCAACCCGATCACCATGCCGCCGGTCTTCTATTTCTGTTACCGCGTCGGGGCGTGGGTGCTGGGGCTGCCCGCCCGCCATTTCGACTTTGAGGCGAGCCTTGATTGGGTGCTCAACAGCATGCTGCATCTCTGGCAACCTTTTCTGCTGGGGTGCTTGCTTTGCGGGCTGTTGTTCGCGCTGGTGGGGTGGTGCGCCATTCATGTGGCTTGGAGGGTCATGGTGACCAGACGCTGGATGAGGAGGAATCAATAATGAGCAGATCGCAAAAAGTCCGTCCATGGACTTTTCGCTTGACGGGAAGCGAAAAGCGCGGTTTTCACTTCCCTTACAAACCAAGCACTTGCTTGTGCAAGCGCTCGGTTTGCGCGGCCATCCATGGCCGCGATGACAACTTCTTGCGAAGTCGTCAATAATGTTTGGCCAAACACGGCAACGCAATATCTGGTCGTTCATCGCCGACGACATCGCTCAGGCGGTGGGTAGGGGCTTCGTTGTGCGTCAGCGGCTCAAGGTGAGTGGAGGGAGCATCAACTCCACCTTCAAGGTGGATGACGGCACCACCTCGTTTCTGGTGAAGTTGAACAGCTTGGAGAGCAAACCGCTGTTCGATGCGGAGCGGGAGGGGCTGGGGCTGCTGCGCAGGGCGGGTGCCGCGTTGCGCGTGCCGGAGGTGGTCTCTGTCGGCAGCGCGCAGGATCGCGCTTGGCTGGTGCTGGAGTATATCCCGCTGCGGCCGGCAACCGACGACAGCGCGGCCAAGCTCGGGGCGGCGATGGCCGATGTGCACCGTTGTGTGTGGGATCAGTATGGTTGGGATCGTGACAACGCCATCGGTTCCACCCCGCAGATCAACACCCGCACAGCGCGCTGGGATCGCTTTTTTTGTGAGCATCGCCTCGCCTACCAACTGAAGCTGGCGGAGAAGAACCGGCTCGATATCGCGCTGTTACGCAAGGGGGAACTGGTGCTGCAAGAGGCATCGCAACTGCTGGATGGCTATCAGCCGGCGCCCTCGTTGCTGCACGGGGATCTGTGGAGCGGCAATCAGGCGGTGGATCAGCACGGCGAGGCGGTGCTGTTTGACCCCGCGGTCTATTACGGCGATCGGGAGTGCGATCTGGCGATGACGCGCCTCTTCGGTGGTATCCCCGATGCCTTCCTGCGCGCCTACCACGACGCCTATCCGATCGACCCCGGTTTTGAGCGGCGCATGCACCTCTACAACCTCTACCATCTGCTCAACCACGCCAATATGTTCGGCGGCGGCTATGTGCGTCAGTCCGAAAAGGTGATGGACCGTATTCTGATGGCGGCGTGATGGTGGCTTTGCCGCACGCGGGGGATGCATGCCGATCGTGACCTTCCTCCCCTCGGGCAGGAAGATCGAGGTGGAGAAGGGGGTGACGCTGCTACAGGCGGCGTTGGATCACGGGGTGGAGATCGAGCACTCCTGCGGCGGCAACCTCGCCTGCACCACCTGCCATGTGATTGTGCGAAAGGGTGGGTGGTGGCTTCCCGGGCCCGCCCCCGATGAGGAGGATCTGCTCGACGCGGTAGTCGGTGTCCAGTCCAACTCGCGATTGGCCTGCCAATTGCGGGTGACGCGCAACATCACCGTAGAAATCCCCTCCTAAATCATGCCGATTCTCTTTCGCTGGCAGTTTCACGCGCTGCTGCATCGCCTGCTGTTCACCCAACTGGCGTTGCTCGCCATCTTTGTCATCATCGAGGCGTTTGATAAATCGCGTCTGCTCGGCCACCACGGCATGACCGCCGGGGTGATGATCGACTATATCCTGCTCAAGGCTCCGTTGATGGTCGCCGAGTTGATGCCGTTGACGCTGCTGATCGCCGCCGCGATTCACTTGGTAAGCCTGTCGCGTTTTCAGGAGCTGGTGGCGATGCGTGCCTGTGGCTTGGGGCTGGGAAAGGTGGCGCTGCCGATGGTGGCGGTGGCGCTGGTGGCGATCGTGATCATGGTGGTGTTGACCGAGTGGGTGACCCCGGCGACCAATGTGCGGCTCAATTACATCGAGCGGGTGCATGTCCATGGTCAAGCGCCGCTTACCACTCGGAAGCTGCACTGGTACCGTGAGGGCAACCGCTTCTTCCGCGTGGAGCCGCTGACGGGCGATCGGGTGGCGCTGCTGGTGGTGGAGAGCGACGACCAAGGACGGTGGCGGCGGAGGATCGATGCTAGGCAGGCGCGCTACCGCAACGGTTTCTGGGAGATGGAGCAGGTGGTTATCAGTCAGCCTGATCGTGACCGGGGGGTGGTGGTGACCCGCATGGATCACCTGCGTCTGCCGGCGGGTAGCGGGGCGGCGACCATCCGTCAGCCTTGGCCCAACGAGATGAACGGCTGGCAGTTGATGCGTTTTGCCGCCCGATTGCACGCGCTGGGGCTGGATGACAGCGGCTACCGCTACGCGCTACAGCGCAAGCTGGCACAGCCGGTGTCGGTGTTGATTATGGTGCTGGTGGCGCTCGCATTCTGCCTGCAGCAGGGCGGCGGGCGGCGCGCATCCGGCTATAAGGGGCTGGCGCTCGGGTTGCTGTTCGGGTTGCTGCTCTACATCAGCGGCAACGCGGTCGCCATGCTAACCGGTGGCGGCAGGCTGCCGGTCGCATTCGCCGCTTGGCTGCCCAATCTGGTGTTTGGTGGCTTGGCGCTGTTTGTCCTGCTGCATCGACAGGAACAGGCGGTGCGCCGCCCCCCGCGCTAGATCGTCCGTGGAGTTGTTGCGCGGCCATCCATGGCCGCGACGATGACTTCTTGCGAAGTCATCGCACCTACCCTTGGCACTCCTTGCGGAACAGGCAGGGGGTGACGCCGCAGTTTTCGATGCGGCCGAAGCAGTCGGTGTTGCCCTCGGCACGCTGGATGGCGTGAATCAACTCCGTCTTTTTCATGGTGCTGATCTTCTTGATGCCGAGCGCTTTCGCCATGGTGATCAAGACCGCTTTGGTGACTTTTTTGTTGCTCATTGGGGTGGAAAACTCCTGATAATATGTAAGGTCGGCGCGAACCGTATCGCCCGGAGTGTGAAGGGCAAGTGAAGGGAAGATGAGGTCGCGCTAGATCAGGGACTTCAATCTGTTGAGCGCGGCGCCAAGCTGCTCCGGCCGGCTGCCGCCCGCCATCGCCATCTCCGGCTTGCCGCCCCCCTTGCCGCCGCACACCTCGGCCAGTTGGTTGACCAGCTTGCCGGCGTGAAAGCGGTCGGTGAGGTCGGGGGTGACCCCCACAATCAGTTGCACCTTCTCCCCCCTGCGGCAGCCGAAGGCGATGATGCCCGATTGCATTTTGTTTTTGGCCTTATCCATGAAATCGCGCAGATTGCTCACCTCCGCGGGTGCCTCGCAGGCCAGAGTGGGGATGCCGTTGATGGTTTCGGCTCTGGCGATCAGGGCGTCGAGCGCGGCGCTGGCCGATCTGGCCTTGAGGCCCTCCAGCTCCTTTTCGCGCTCCCGCAGGCGGGCTTGAAGCTGTTCGGTCTGATCGATCAGTTGCTCGGGTCGGGTTTTCAGTTGCGCGGCGAGCCGTTGCAGGGTGGCGCGATCCTGCTGCATGGCGCGGTAAGCGGCCTCGCCGGTGATCGCCTCGATCCTGCGCACGCCGGCGGCGATGCCGCTTTCGGAGAGGATGCGGAAGGCGCCGATATCGCCGGTGCGCGCCACATGGGTGCCGCCGCATAGCTCCACCGACGCGCCGGCCGTCACCACCCGCACCTGATCGCCATACTTTTCGCCGAACAGCGCCATGGCGCCGCTGGCGATCGCCTCCTGCTGCTCCATCACCTCGGTGGTGACGGCGTCGTTGGCGATGATGGCGGCGAATAGTTGCCGCTCGATCTCGTCGATTTCATCGGCGGTGATAGGATTGAAGTGGTTGAAGTCGAAGCGAAGGCGCTGTTCGTTGACCTGCGACCCCGCCTGTTTGACATGGTCGCCGAGCACCTTTTTCAGCACCATCTGCAGCAGATGGGTGGCGGTGTGGTTGCGGCGGATGGCCGCGCGGCGGTCACCGTCCACCCGTTGTTGGACGATATCGCGGAGCGATAGGCTACCGGAGGTGATGTTGCCCACATGGACAACCAGATCGGGCAGAAGCTTCTTGGTATCGCGCACGGCGAAGCTGCCGTGGTCGTTGCTGATGGTGCCGCGATCGCCCACCTGGCCGCCCGACTCGCCGTAAAACGGGGTCTGGTTGGTGATGAGCAGCGCCTCGTCCCCTTCGCGCACGGTGGTGACCTCGTCGCCATTCACCAGCAGGGCGATGATGCTCCCTTCCGCGTCGAGGGTGTGGTAGCCCAAAAACTCGGTGGGGCCGAACTGCTCGCGGGCGCGGTAGATGGCGTCGGGGATGGACTGCTCGCCGGAGCCGCTCCACGCGGCGCGGGCGCGTTGCCGCTGCTCCTCCATGCAGCGGTCGAAACCGTCGTGATCGAGCGTGATGTTGCGGCCGCGCACGATATCGGCGGTGAGATCGAGCGGAAAGCCGTAGGTGTCGTAAAGGAGAAACAGGGTCGAACCGTCGATGGTGCCGCCGTCACCGGCTTGGCTCGCCGCCTCCTCCACCAGCTTCAGCCCCTTGTCCAGCGTGCGGATAAAGCGCTCCTCTTCGATGCGGATCAGGCGGGTGATGGTCTGCTGCTGGGTGACCAATTCATCGAAATGGTCACCCATCACCTCGACCAGCGCCGGTACCAGCCGGTAGATGAAGGCCTCCTGCATCCCCAGCAGTTTTCCGTGCCGGCAGGCGCGGCGCAGGATGCGGCGCAGCACAAAGCCCCGCCCTTCGTTGGAGGGAAGCACCCCTTCGGCCAGCATGAAGCTGACGGCGCGCAGGTGGTCGGCCACCACCCGCAGCGAGGCCGACTGCAGATCGCGGCATCCGGTGATGTCGGCGGCGGCGCGAATCAGCCGTTGAAACAGGTCGATGTCGTAGTTGTTGTGTTTGCCCTGCATCACGGCGGCGATCCGTTCCAGCCCCATGCCGGTATCGACGCTGGGGTGGGGGAGCGGAGTTAGGGTGCCGTCGGCGGCGCGGTCGTACTGCATGAAGACGAGGTTCCAGATCTCGATAAAGCGGTCGCCATCCTCATCGGGCGAGCCGGGAGGGCCGCCGGGGACATCGGCGCCGTGATCATAGAAGATCTCGGAGCAGGGGCCGCAGGGGCCGACATCACCCATCGACCAGAAGTTGTCCTTGGCGCCGATGCGGGCGATCGCGCTCTCGGCGATGCCGATGTCGTTGACCCAGAGGTCGTAGGCCTCGTCATCCTCGTCGAAGACGGTGATGAAGAGCAGCGCGGGGTCGAGCTTCAGCTCTTCGGTGAGGAACTGCCAGGCAAAACGGATGGCGTCGCGCTTGAAGTAGTCGCCGAAGGAGAAGTTGCCCAGCATCTCGAAAAAGGTGTGGTGGCGGGCGGTGTGGCCGACATTTTCCAAGTCGTTGTGCTTGCCGCCGGCGCGCAGACACTTCTGGCTGCTGACGGCGCGCCGGTAGTCGCGCTGTTCGCGGCCGAGAAAGAGATTTTTGAACTGCACCATGCCGGCGTTGGTGAACAGCAGGCTGGGATCCGCGTGGGGAACCAATCCGCTGGAGGGGACAACCTCATGGCCGTGGCGGGCAAAATAGTCGAGAAACCGCTGGCGAATTTCCGTGGTATTCATCCGTTGTCTGCTCCTTCCTCATCCAAATCGCGCTGTTGCATCGCCTCCATGGCCACCTGCAGCGGATACCCCTTGCCGCACAGGTAGCGCAAGTGGCGCTGCCAGAGCCGGCGGTCGTGAAAACGCAATCCATCGGGATCGCGCTTGCGCAGCAGCCGACGGCAGGCGCGTGGTTCATCCACATCCGCCTCCGCCGCCGCGCGCTGCAGCGCCTGTTCGTCCACCCCCTTCTGTCGCGCCTTGATCAGCGCTACCTGCAGCGTCTCCCCGCGCCGGAGGCGGCTTAGCAGGTAGGCTTCGGCAAAGCGCCGGTCGCTTAAGTAGCCCTGCTGCTGCAGGCGGGCGATCAGCGGCGGGATCTCCCGCGGATCTTCCGCTACCTGTTGCAGCTTGCGGCAAAGCTGCCGCGCGCACTGCTCCCGCCGGGAGAGCAGCCGGATCGCCCGGGCGTAGAGCCCGTCGGCATCAAGCCGCTTGGCCGCTTTATTCAGCGCTGTTCAGTGCCTCGGCCCGCGGTTTCAGCCCCAGTTCGACGCGGATTTTCTCGGCGATCTCATCCCGCAATTCGGGGTGCTCCTTCATGTATTTGATGGCGTTGTCGCGCCCCTGCCCGATACGCTCGTTGCCGACTGCGTACCACGAACCGCTCTTCTGAATCAGTCCGTACTGCACGCCGAGATCGATCACCTCGCCGGTGAAGGAGATCCCTTCGCCGTACATGATGGAGAACTGCGCCTGCTTGAACGGCGGCGCCATCTTGTTTTTGACCACCTTGACGCGGGTTTCGTTGCCCAGCACCTCGTCGCCCTTCTTGATGGCGCCGATGCGGCGGATATCGAGCCGCACCGAGGCGTAGAACTTGAGCGCGTTGCCGCCGGTGGTGGTCTCCGGGTTGCCGAACATGACGCCGATCTTCATGCGGATCTGGTTGATGAAGAGGATGGTGGTGTTGGAGCGGGAGATGGTGCCGGTCAATTTGCGCAGCGCCTGGCTCATCAACCGCGCCTGCAGGCCGACATGGGCATCGCCCATATCGCCGTCCAGCTCCGCCTTGGGGGTGAGTGCCGCCACCGAATCGACCACGATGAGATCGACGGCGGCGGAGCGTACCAGCATATCGACGATCTCCAACGCCTGCTCGCCGGAGTCGGGCTGCGAAAGCAGCATATCGTCGATCTTGACCCCCAGATTGCCGGCGTAGGTGGGATCCAGCGCGTGTTCGGCGTCGATGTAGGCGACGGTGCCGCCCGCTTTCTGGGCTTCGGCGGCGGCGTGGAGCGCCAGCGTGGTCTTACCGGACGATTCCGGGCCGTAGATCTCGATGATCCGGCCGCGCGGGTAGCCGCCGACGCCGAGCGCCGCGTCCAGCGCCAAGCCGCCGCTGGGGATGACATCGACATCGACCTTGCTTTGATCGCCCATGCGCATGATCGAGCCTTTGCCGAACTGGCGTTCGATCTGGCTTAACGCGGTGGCAAGCGCTTTCTCTTTCGGGGTTTCGTGGCTCATGGCGGATGCTCCATTTGGTTTGTGGTAGGTCGGCGAATGCCGACCTCGCCAAAAGTCCGCAGGCGGACTCGTGGCGCTGGAATCGGCGAATGGTACCGTTAATTCAGCGTAAGCTCCACGCTTTCGAGTAGGTCGGGCGGATGGTCGAGCACCACGGTGTAGTCACGCTCGCCGCCGGCGGCGATCGGGGTGCGATCCGCCTCCGGCGGGTGCCAATCGGGTTGCTCCAGTTGGGTCAGCGACGGCTGGTGGTGCAGCGTCACCAGCTGCGCATCCCCCGGCTTGCGCGCGCCGCGGCGGTGGGTGATCAGCAGCAGCGGCGGCGGCGGGCGGTCGAACATCACCTTGTTGTGGAGTTGCAGGCCGATGGCGAGAAGCGGCGGCGCATCCCGCCGGGTGATCCACTGCGGTTCCGTGGCGGTAATCCCCCAGCCGATGGAGCGCTGCGGCGCCCACCACGCCTCTAGGCTTTGCAGCAGCGGGGCGTGTGCCCACGCCTGCCGGTTGAGCCAACCGCCGATGGCGGCCACGATGAGCAGCAGCGCCATCAGCCACGGCCATAGCCGTACCGGTGGGGTGGCGAGCGGCGCGGTCGCCACCGAGGTGGGCGCCTCTTCTCCGGGGATGATGGCGGCGCTTCCCGTCCGCGGCGCGGCGGCGGGGGGATCCACTACGGGGGCGGTGTGGATGCTGAAGCGGGTGTCACAGGCCAAGCAGTGAAAAGCGGGGTTGCGCAGAGGAGGGGCGGGCAGGCGGTAGCGGTTACCGCAGTTGGGGCAGCCGACCTCCATCATCGGTGTGGAGGGGGCTACCGGGCTGTTGTCATCATCCGTGGTTTGGGGTTGCACCTAGGGAAGAAGCGAAGTCGTTAATATTGCGCGGCCATTGCGGCAATTCGCGGTTGGAAACCGCTCCTACGGTCTGTAGGAGGGGAATCCTTTCCCCGAACCAGCCCTTGGCCGCGATGATGACTTGTTGCGAGGTCGTCAAAACTCTTTGACCACCCACTGTGGTGGCGCCAAATGGCGGGAGCCTCCGGGCAGGCGACGCGAGAACTGGCCGTTGCCATGCTCGTCGAACAGATAGTAGGCGGGGAGGTTGCCCGGCGGCTTGACCTTGATCATATAGACCCGCCCGTGGCGGGCGTATTCGGTGATATGGGTGCCATCCTGACGGGTGTAGGCGCGCACATCCGCCCCCGCGATCGCTTCATCGATCGCCTGCGCCTCGGAGGCGGACGGGGGGAGTGCGCCCTCGGGTTGGTGCCGTGCGGCGGTGCGTTGTTCCGCGGATGGCGGTGGCATCGGTGCGCGATCCGCCCCCCACGCCACCGCCGGTACGACCATCAGCAGCAGCACGACCGCCCCCCTGTGGTGGCGCATCATGACCCTTCCAGCAGCGCTTTGAGCACCTCAAGATCGGTGGCGATCTCTTTGGTTGCGATGGTGGCGACCACCGGCGAGGCGATCTTGAAGAACTTGCCGACATCGATATCGAGCACCCGGGTTACCTTGGTTCCGCCTTCGACCTCCTCCATGGTCATCGATGTGGTCATCGGGAAGGGGCCGGTGGTGGAGTGCGCCTTCCAGCTACTGCCGTTGCTGTTCCGTTCGGTGACCACCCAGTCTTGCTCGATGACACGGCCGAGAAACTTCTCCTTGGCGTGGTAGGTGGTGCCGACCGCCGGCGGCTCGGAGCCGATCTTCTTCGACTCCAGCACCGAGGATTGCCACAACGGATCGTTGGCTTCGTCATCGACGAAGGCGATCACCTCCTCGATCGGGCGGTTGATGACCACCTCTGCAGTTAAATGGCTTAGGGACATAGGCCCAACTCCTTGGTTTATTTACTTATTAGAAATCGCGTAGCAGTTCGGTGATGCCGGTTTTGGCGCGGGTCTTTTCATCCACCTGCTTGACGATCACCGCGCAGTAGAGGTTGGGGCCGCCGGACGCGCCCGGCATGGAGCCGGAGACCACCACCGAGTAGGGGGGCACCTCGCCGTAGAGGATGGTGTCGTTGGCGCGGTCATAGATGCGGGTGGACTGGCCGAGATAGACCCCCATCGACAGCACCGATCCCTCGCGCACGACCACCCCCTCCGCCACCTCGGCGCGGGCGCCGATAAAGCAGTTGTCCTCGATGACGACGGGGGAAGCCTGAATTGGTTCCAGCACACCGCCGATGCCTGCGCCACCGGAGATGTGGCAGTTGCGGCCGATCTGGGCGCAGGAGCCGACGGTTGCCCAAGTATCGACCATGGTACCCTCATCGACATAGGCGCCGATGTTCACATAGGAGGGCATCAACACCACCTTGGGGGCGATGTAGGCGCCTTTGCGCACCGTGGCCGGCGGCACCACGCGCATCCCCGCCTTCCGGAACATCTGCTCGCCCCAGGTGGCGAACTTCAGCGGCACCTTGTCGTAGTAGTTAGAGACGCCGCCGTTGATCAGCACATTGTCGTGCAGCTTGAAGAAGAGCAGCACCGCCTTTTTGAGCCACGCTTGGGTGACCCAGTTGCCCTCCGCGTCGCGTTCGGCGACACGGACACCGCCGTCATCAAGCAGGTCGATGGTGTGTTCAATCGCCTCGCGTACCTCGGCGGTCACATCGCGGTTGTCCCACGCATCGCGGCGCTCCCACGCGTTTTCGATCACTTGTTGTAGGTGGTTCATAGGTGCTCCTGATATCCAGCTATTGCCATCACCGGGCAAACACTATCGCCTGCAGGATGGAAGTGTAGTGCTGTGTGGAAGCGACACAAATCGGCTAGCGTTGCGCCCTATGCCGCTGCTGATCCTAAAAGATATTACCAAGGCGTTTGGCGCGCAGCCGGTGCTGGAGGGGTTGAGCCTGACGGTGCGGCGCGGCGACCGCATCGGGCTGATCGGCCGCAATGGTGAGGGAAAATCGACCCTGCTCAAGGTGATGGCGGGGCTGGTGGAGCCCGATTGTGGCACCATCACGCTGCGCTCGGCGGCCACGGTGGCCTACCTGCCGCAACAGCCGGAGATGGAGGAGCGGGCGACGGTGTTCGCCACCGTGGCGTCGGGGCTGGGCGAGGCCGCCGCCATGTTGGTGGCCTATGCCGAGGCGTTGCAGCAGGCGGAGCAAGGGGATCGCGCCGCCCTGGCGCAAATGGCGCAACTGCAGGATGCGATGGAGCAGGCGGGAAGCTGGCGGGTGAAGTCACGGGTGGATGCCATCATCTCCCGCTTGGGGCTCGATCCCGCGCGGCCGGTGGGGCAGCTCTCCGGCGGCTGGCAGCGGCGGGTGGCGCTCGCGCGGGCGGTGGTTGGCGAGCCCGATCTGTTGCTGCTCGATGAGCCAACCAACCATCTCGATGTCGCCACCATCGAGTGGCTGGAGAACTTCGTTGCCGATTTCAATGGCGGGATCGTGGTGGTGACCCACGACCGCTACTTCCTTGACGCCGTGTCCGAAACCATCGTCGAGCTGGATCGCGGCGTGTTGCGCCGTTTCGATTGCGGCTACGCCGACTACCTCGACAAAAAGGCGGAGATGCTGGCACAGGAGCAGCGCCAGATGCGCAAGTTCGATCGGCTGCTGGCCAACGAAGAGCGCTGGATCAGGCGCGGCATCCCGGCCAGACGCAGCCGTGACGAGGGGCGGGTACGCCGGCTGGAGGAGCTGCGCCGGCAGCGCGCGCAGCGGCGGTTGCGCAGTGGGGATATCGAGCTGCGCGTCGCCTGCGGCATCAAGCCGGGCAAGATGCTGATCGATTGCGATCGCGTCACGCACCGCATGGGTGACACCCTGATCTGCAAGGATTTCAACTTCCGTCTGATGGCGGGGGAGCGGGTGGGGCTGATCGGCTCCAACGGCATCGGCAAAACCACCCTGCTGCGGTTGCTGTTGGGTGAATTGGTGCCGGAGGGCGGCCGTGTGCGGCATGGTGTTCGATTGGCGCCGGCTTTTTTGAGCCAGCAGCGCGCGCTCGACCCCACGATGAAGCTGCGCGATGTGCTGCTGCCCGATGGCGGAAACTTCGTCCATATCGCCGGGGTGGAGCCGCGTCATGTGGTCAGCTATCTGGAGGATTTTCTCTTTGATCGCAGCCGGCTCAACGCGCGGGTGGCGGCGCTCTCCGGCGGTGAACGCGGGCGGCTGCTGCTGGCGCGACTGCTGCTGCAACCGGCCAACCTGCTGGTGCTGGATGAGCCGACCAACGATCTCGATATCGGCACGCTCACCGTGTTGGAGCAGGCGTTGGCGCGCTACAACGGCACCGTGCTGCTGGTGAGCCATGACCGCGCCTTCATGGATCGGGTGGTGGCGCGGGTGCTGGCGTTCGAGGGGGAGGGGAAGATCGTGCCGATCACCGGCGGCTACTCCGACTACGCGGCGTGGAAGGCGCGCCAAGAGTGTGCGGAGGTGGAAGCCGCGCCTCCGGCGGCGCAATCGGTCGCCAAGCCCAAGCGGGCGGCGACCAAGCTGAGTTACAAAGAGGAACAGCGGTTGCGCCGGTTGCCGCGACAGATTGAGATGCTGGAAGCGGAGCAGGCGGAGCTGGAGGCGCGGTTTGCGGAGTTGAATTTCTACCAGCGCGATCCCGATATGTTTATCCAAAGCCAGCGGCGGCTGGAGGCGATCGCCGAGGAGCTGGAGGCCGCCTACGCCGACTGGGAGGAGTTGGAGGCCAAGCAGCAGCGGTTCGCCGAGCAGCGGCGTTGAGGGAGTGATTGAATGATTAAACCACGAAGGCACAAAGACACGAAGGAAGAGCTGAAAATGTCATATAATACGGGAGTGGCTAGCGATGGCAGATGTGCTAGACTGGGGCGGGGAGGAGAGACTAACGTCAAAGGTTCAAACCTCTCGGCATGCGAAATCTCTCCTCGCCCCGATCGCTTGTAGCCACTTTGAACAGGTAATGCGAAAAAGCATCTTTAACCAATATGATAGGGCATCACAAGCGAACATTACCC